>NZ_JBQHXR010000007.1:0-136626 GCF_052063365.1 Blautia sp. HCP3S3_G3
TCGTTTTTACTGTTTTTGGTTCATCGAACCGTTCTTTTGAATGTAAAGAATTTTCGAGAATCGTATGTGTTTCACTGTTTAGTTATCAAGGTCTCTGTCTCGCGACAGCTTTTATATTTTATCACATCTTCTTTTCTTTGTCAAGAACTTTTTAAGTTTTTTCAAAAGTTTTTTCGATGCAATTTCTTTTGTTGTTTTCAGCAACTCGTTTACTATATCATGTATCAATCTGCTTGTCAACAACTTTTTTATTTTTTCAATTTTATATTTAATTGAAAAAATCCGCTTCCTAAGAAGCGAATCTCATTCTATCACCTTGTATACTATTAGTCAAGGATTTTTTTATTTGTTTTTCATTTTTTTACAGGCAAGAATCCTGCCCGGAGTTTTTCCGACAGATGTGCGTCACAATTTGTGGGAAATTTGACTCAAATGAGTGAGGCATAGCGGGCTATGTTGACCGAATGCGAGGCAAATTTCCCGCAAAGCAGGGCGTGCCGATGGCGGGAATGAATTTTCCAGCACACCCTGACCCATTACTGAATTTCATCAATAAAATATACTCATAAATATCTTCACAAAGACATCCTGCTCATAAAAATATTTCAGTACAGTATCCTGTTCCACAATCTCCAGTCCACGGCAGCCGATTTCTGTATTGCAGAAAATCGTAAGTATCAAAAGTGCGATCCAGATCACGAGAAGTCCCTTTACCACCCCGACCACTGCTCCGGCACTTTTGTTGATTCCATGAATAACAGGAAGTCTGGCAATAATATTCAACGCATAAGTAAGCATTCGAATCAGAAGCGTTGCAAGAATCAGCGACAGCAAAAAAGATACGCCGTTCACCACCGCTACCGCAAGAGAATCGGTAATATAATCCGTAAACGTATCCACTGCAAGGTACTGATATACCGAAGCATTATTATTCTCCTCCAGATTCTCTGTTAGAAAAGACGGCAGTCCAAGACGATCGATCAGTGTACTCTGTTCCTGACTCCCGGCCGTAATGTTTTCACCCATTTTCTCTTCTACATAATCCCGGCTGCTGTTCTGCACCGTTTCATACAAAGGCGTATTCTCTTTCAGAAAATCATTCATATAGGGATTGATAAACCATACCAGCGCAATAGACAATGCCCAGAAAAACATCGTCACTACTTCCCGCACAAAACCTCTGCGAAATCCCATCCAGCCAAACAGCAGCACGATTCCGACCGCCGCAATTCCAAGCCACGTTATATTCATAGATGCCTCCTAGCTGAATTTCATAATGTTCACGCCGGTATCCAGTACCATGAAATATCTGTTCCAGCCAATCTTAAAGAAATCATTCAGAGTTCCTTCTACGGTTCCATTATATTTCTCGGTTCCATCATCTTCCAGCACTGCCACCTGTGAACTGTTATACATGATAATGTAACCATCGCTCATTCTGATTGTTGTGTAAGGAACATCAAATTCTCTGCGGAATTTCAGCTTTCCGTCTGCACTGTAGACTTCCATACTGTAAAGATTCTCGGAATCGTCATTTTTGAAAACCATTCCAATCGTGTCATCATCATAAAATGTGCTGACAATCTCTTTCTCAACTTCTATTGTTTTGGTTTCCTTAGGAATCTGCTTGCCGCGGTAAAGAGTAAAACCATTGTCTCGCAAAGCAACTGAACGGGAATTGCTGAGATACTGAATCTGCGGAATCACAACTCCTTCATAGTGATAGCCGCTGACAATTCTGTCATCTTCATTCTGCCCTACGTCTCCGAAATTATAAAAAGCCACATAACTTGTCGTATCTCCACCGTCCACAAACTGATAAGCAACCATCATGATCTGTCCGTCATCCGAAACTGCAACATCCAGCGGAAAACCGGGATCATCAATCTTCGTCTGATTTTCTGCAATCAGACTCCCATCAGATGCATAAAAATTGATCCATGTATCACCGCCCCCGTCAAGGATTGCGGCAACAAGACCATTACTGGAAATACGGGCCTTTACAATACTGTAAGAAGTAGTCACACTTCCTTCCAGACCATCTTTTCCATAAATCCGCATCGATGTGCCATCCCGGTCCGCGATCACAGCACGTTCACCGCGTACATCTGCCATCGGATTCTGCATTTTATAAATATCACTCCATACAGTCTCCAGGCTTCTGTTCACAAGCGAAACACCATCCGGAGTATAGCGAAGAATCTTTCCATTCAGCTCCACATACTGTGTAGAGACCACATCCTCCTGCTCACTTGTTTTTAATATTTTATAATCATAATAACAGTGTTTCTGAAAATAAAGAACAAGTGCCAGAACAGCAAGTACCGCAATCGCAGTCATGGTCAATATGCGCTTCAACGCTTCAATCCGGCGGCGCAGAAGCCTCGACTGATGATGATCCGTTCCTGATGCAGTATTCTGCTTCCGCTCCAGCAAAGCTTTCTCTGCCATCATTTTACGGCGCCTGAACTTCTTTCTCAGTTTTTTGAATGTATTTGCCATATTCCAACCTTACCTTATGTATTTTTCCGGCAGCTGTCCGGCAATTTTACAGTTTTCTTCTGCCGGTCAGCTGCTTACCGGTTCATTATAGCATACTTTTCTATGGTAAGACAATCACTTGTCCCGGATAAATAATTTCTTCCGGAGATATACCATTTAATTCACAAATACGGGATATGGCATTCATACTTCCGTATTTTTCTATACTGATCTGATAAAGAGTATCCCCGGGCCTTATTACGTAGGTTGCATGAACTTCACTTCCCGAAGCTGTTTTGTCCGCATCCGTACTTTCTGTCTCTGAAGATGTTTCCTGTCCGGCAAGCGCTTCCTTTCTTGCTGCCTTTCGAACATCCGATTCTTCCTGATATGCTGCCGATTCCCCTTCCAAAGTTCCATCTTCTGCTGTTTTCTGCTGCTGTGAATCGTTCTGCTTCAAACCTGTTTCACCCGAATTCTCCAGACTGGTTTTTGCAGTTTCTCTACTTGTATTTTCTTTTATATTTTCTGTTGTATTTTCTGTTGTATTTTCCGTATTCGAAGTACTCCTGTTTTGTACATTTGCATTCTTTTCTTCCGTATCTGTTTCCTGTTTATTTCCATTATCTGCGGCTGTATTCTGCTCATTCCCGGTCACCGTATCTTTTCCGGCGGTGCCTGTCATATCTGTTTCATCTGCATTTTCTGCATTCGAAGATTCACTCTCTTCATCCGCAGATTTACTTCCCACACTTGCAGATTCATTTGCTGTATCTCCGTCTTTGATACTTTGGCTTTCGGCATCCGCACTCTTTTCACTTTGATTCCCAGTACTCTCACCCTGATTGGCTGCTGCCTTTCCTGTACTTTGTGTCGTTTGCTCTTCATCATCCAAACTATTTATTCCGTTTTTCTCTGCCGAAGCAGTCGTTGTACTCACTTCTTCATACACTCCATATCCGTCCCTGTAATCCCTGTAAAAATTTACGCCAACTGCCAGAAGTGCAATTGCCAGACAAGCCGTAGCCGCATAAGAAAATACGGGAATGTCTCCCTCCTGCCCGGTATCCGCCAAACCTTCTGCCTCCTTTTTCTTTTCCAACCTTTTTGTTTTTTTCTTCGCATGGATAATTTTACGAAAAGCAATCACAGCTTCGTCCGGAACTTCCTCAGTTTTTTCCAGATGCACTTCCTCATTTTTCGCCACCATATAATTCTGCATCTGGGGGTTTTTCTCGTAAAAAAGATAATATCCAGGCAGTTTTACCAGAAAGTTATTTTCGTAATGAAAAAAAGCATCTTCACGTTCCGCTGTATCCATTAGCATCAATACTTTTTCCCAGCCTCCGAAATACTTCAGATGTACTCTTTTAAAGACTTCCGTAACCTCCAGCGGCAGTTCCGGCTGGGCAAAAAACCAGCCCACAATTTCCTGTCCGGGAAAATATAATTCCTGCTCATCATGAATCTTTTTCCATGCATTTTCTGTAAAATCAATATGTTCCGCCGCTGCTTCTGTTTTTTCTACAGTGATCGCACCTTTTACAAACACGTATGTCACTCCTGCCTGCCATTTGGACTCCCCGGTAAGCACCGCAAGCCTTCCTTTTTCTCCTTCCGTATCCATCCCGGCCAGCCTCACCAGGAATGTATACACATAGTCTTCCACATAAATCCGGTAATTCTGACCCGGAAGTCCAATCTGACGTATATTTCTCGGAACAGCGAACATCCCCTCATTTCCTTTCGCCTCCTGTTTCTCCTCTTTATAAATGACCTCTATCATGTCATATCACCCCTTCGGCTATCAGAATATCATAGGTAGAATGCGGATTTTGACGGAACCAAAGAGGCTTTTCCAAGAATTTGACGACATATTTTGCACCACGCATAATCCACAGATATTCTGGATATGATGAAAAATAAAGTGTTACTGAAAACGAAGTGAACAGTAACAATAAAATAAAAAATGAGGAAACATCATGACCTTTTATGTTGATGCCAAAAATCAGAACTCTTCCCGTGAAATTGCCCGTCTTCTCAGGAAATGTATTCGAAATCACCCCAAAAGCTGGACAGAACTCGTATTCCTCTGCATAGGCAGTGACCGCATGACCGGAGACTGTCTCGGTCCCTATATCGGGCAGCAGCTCACCCGTTACACAAAACAGGGATTTTTTGTCTACGGAACACTCACAAATCCGGTTCATGCCATGAATCTGAACCATATATACGCCCTGATCAAAATCCGCCATCCCACTGCTCTGATCATTGCAATCGACGCTTCCCTTGGACAAAAAAAGCACCTGGGGTATGTGACCATCGGAAATGGTTCACTTTACCCAGGTGCGGGTGTTCGCAAGGAACTGCCTCCTGTCGGAGATATTCATATTACAGGTGTGGTCAATATCGGAGGAATGCTGGAACAGCTCACCCTTCAGACCACACGGCTGTCAACTGTCATTTCTCTGGCAGAAACGATCACTGAGGGAATCGTACGCCTGATTCCCTCAGAGTGCCTTATGCAAACGCTTTGATCTGTTTGTAAATGCCATCTGCATCAAGACCGTATTTCTCAAGAAGAGCTGCTGCAGGTCCGGATTCACCGAATACATCATTGATACCGATACGTTTTACAGGTACCGGAGCTTTTTCAGACAGACATTCGCAGACTGCTCCGCCAAGACCGCCGATAATGGAATGCTCTTCTACTGTTACAACCTTGCCTGTTTCTTTGGCTGCTGCCACGATCAGATCCTCATCCAGAGGTTTGATGGTATGGATATTGATCACTTTTGCATCAATTCCGTCTGCTGCCAGTTTCTCTGCTGCCTCCAGTGCAGGAGCTACACAAAGACCGTTTGCAACGATGGTAAGATCCTTACCTTCTCTTAAAACAATACCTTTGCCAAGCTCAAACTTGTAGTCAGGTCTGTCATTGATCACCGGAACAGCCAGACGTCCGAATCTCATATATACCGGACCTTTATGCTCGTAAGCGGCTTCTACCAGCGCTTTTGCTTCAATATCATCAGACGGGCATGCAACGACCATACCAGGAATGCTTCTCATAAGCGCAAAATCTTCACAGCACTGATGGGTAGCTCCATCCTCACCAACAGAAATTCCGCCATGAGTAGCTCCGATCTTCACGTTCAGTTTCGGATATCCAACAGAGTTACGTACCTGTTCAAACGCACGTCCTGCCGCAAACATGGCAAATGTGCTGACAAAAGGTACTTTGCCTGTGGTTGCAAGTCCTGCGCCGATTCCGACCATATTGCACTCTGCAATTCCGCAGTCAATATGACGTTCCGGGAATTCTTTCTTAAAAACACCTGTCTGGGTAGCTGCAGCAAGGTCAGCATCCAGAACGATCACATCCTCATGTTTTTTGCCCAGTTCTACCAGGGCATTGCCATAGCTGGCTCTTGTAGCGATTTTCTTTACTTCTGACATAATGCTTCACCTGCCTTTTCCAGATCTTCCATTGCCTGTGCATACTGTTCGTCATTCGGAGCTTTTCCATGCCAGCCCACAGAGTTTTCCATGAAAGAAACGCCTTTGCCTTTTACCGTCTTCATAACAATAGCAGTCGGCATTCCCTTGGTTGCTCTTGCTTCATCAAAAGCAGCTTTCAGCTGATCCATGTCATTTCCGTCAGCCACATTGATTACATGGAAATTAAATGCCTCGAATTTTTTATCGATCGGATACGGAGAGCAGACTTCCTCGATCGGTCCGTCGATCTGAAGTCCATTATTATCCACGATCACAACAAGGTTGTCCAGTTTTCTGTGGCCTGCAAACATTGCAGCCTCCCATACCTGGCCTTCTTCAATCTCACCGTCACCGAGCAATGTATAAACTCTGTAGGAATCATTGCTCAGTTTTGCAGAAAGTGCCATTCCGACCGCTGCAGAGATTCCCTGTCCGAGAGAACCGCTGGACATGTCTACGCCCGGAATGTGTTTCATATCCGGATGTCCCTGCAGATAAGAGCCAAGGTGGCGCAGTGTCTTCAGGTCTTCTACCGGAAAATATCCTCTGTTGGCAAGAGCAGAATAAAGTCCCGGTGCTGTATGACCTTTGGATAATACAAAACGGTCACGATCTGGTTTCTGCGGATCCTTCGGATCAATGTTCATTTCCTCAAAATAAAGGTAAGTAAATAAATCAGCCGCGGATAAAGAACCGCCCGGATGTCCGGCTTTGGCTGCATGAACTGCTGTTACGATGCCTTTGCGGACTTCGTTCGCAATTTTCTGAAGCTCTAATTTCTCCATGTTCATTTATTCTCCTTCATAGTTTCATAATGCTGCGAGCAGTACCGGGAAAACGGATACAGAAAATCTTCTGTCATCCTCACACCGATACGGTATACTACTGCTATTATTCGCCGAATACAGCTTTGTAATCCTGCTGGAATTTAACAATTCCTGCATCTGTCAGCGGATGATGCAGCATCTGCTCAAGTACTTTATATGGTACAGTAGCAATGTCAGCGCCTGCAAGAGCACATTCGGTTACATGAACCGGATGACGGACACTTGCTGCGATGATTTCTGTTTTGATATCAGCGATAGCAAACATTTCTGCGATCTGACGGATCAGCGGAAGTCCATCTGTAGAAATGTCATCCAGTCTTCCAAGGAACGGGGAAACATAAGTTGCGCCTGCTCTTGCAGCCAGAAGTGCCTGGTTTGCAGTAAAGATCAGAGTAACATTTGTTTTGATTCCTTCTTTGGATAATACTTTCACTGCTTTTAAGCCTTCGCCGGTCATCGGGATCTTAACTACCATGTTCGGATGGATTTTGGCAATCTCACGTCCCTCAGCGATCATTCCTTCTGCATCAGTAGTCGTAGCTTTTACTTCACCGCTGATCGGTCCGTCAACAATGCTTGTGATCTCTTTGATGACTTCTGTGAAATCTCTTCCCTCTTTTGCGATCAGAGAAGGATTGGTAGTTACACCACAGATGATTCCCATATCGTTGGCTTTTCTGATGTCCTCTACTTTAGCTGTGTCAATAAAAAATTTCATGTTTTTTTCCTCCTGTTTTTTCTCGTTTTTTGGTAATTTCATTATAACAGAATCTACGCCCCGGTCAAGAAGGGGTTTGTTTTATTAATAAATAATCAATTAATATTTTCTATTTTTATTAATACCATTCCATGGAAAACAAGGGTAAAAGATGATTATTTCACAGTTTTTATTTGACATTTATATGGTATCCCGCGAAATTATTAATAATAATTTTCGGCGGGAAATTTATTTAATTTTGGCATATGAGGTCGTCTTGCGTACGATCAGTTTCGGGGTATACTCAATATTATACAGGCTTGTAGGCCGGCTTACTCCGTTAAACTGGTCGTTCATGCTGATTTTGCGGATAATAATATCGCAGGCATCTCTGCCCTTCAGCGCAACGTAATGATCAATGGTAGTCAGGGAAATCCTGCGGATGCTGGAATAAAAAATATTGTCACAGCCGATCACCGAAACATCCTTCGGAACATGAAGTCTGGAAGCCTGAAGTGCATCGACCGCCCCATAAGCCATCATATCATTCTGTCCGGCAACAGCAGTAAATTTCCTGCCTTCTTTCAGCAGTTCCATGGTAAGCTGATACCCCATGGAATATTCGGAATCTGTACGCGGGCTTCGGCGGTCTACCGCTTCATCCGCCGCTTTTATGATCACATGATCTTTCAGCCCTTCTTTTTCAAATTCTTTTACAAAACCATCCACGCGGCGGGACCTCTGCCACTGCCTTCTGGTCAGAGGCGGGGTGATAAATGCCACATCCCGGTGTCCAAGATCCAGCAGATGACGCGCCATCAGCCTGCCTACCTGCGTATTGTCCTGATTAATTGCGTCTACTGTCGTGGTTTTTTCTTTGTTGCTGATGATTACAAGAGGAATTTCTTCCGCCATCTCCTCCACCTGTTTCTGAAAATCCGGATTGGGATTGCAGGCATAAATGATTCCCTGCGGGCGGACTGTTTTCATCATTCTCAGATATTTTTCCTCCAAATGCGCATCACGCTGCGTATTACAGATAAAAACACCGTAGCCTTCTTCATTGGCCACCGATTCAATCCCCTGCAGAAGCAGCACATAATAGGGACTGGTAATGGTCGGGCAGAAAACTACGATGAGCTTTTCTTTTTTATTTTCTTTTCTTGCCCTGTGCCTGGGCAGTTCATAACCTAACTCAAGCGCGGCCTGTTCCACCTTCTGCACAGTTTCTCTGGAAAAAGACACATTGTATTTATGATTCAGGACCATGGATACCGTTGCCTGAGAAACACCGGCACGTTTCGCCACGTCCGAAGAAGTTGCCTTTTTTTTCGTCACGTCAGTTCCACCCTGCCCTCTAATGCACGAAGCAGTGTCACCTCATCAATATATTCCAGGTCTCCTCCCACCGGAACACCGCTGGCGATTCTGCTCACCTTAATTCCGCTAGGCTTGATCAGTTTACTGATGTACATTGCCGTGGTTTCCCCTTCAAGACTGGAATTGGTGGCAATGATGACTTCTTTTACATCATTCTGCAGGCGCTGCATCAGTTCTTTCAGCTTAATATCGTCCGGACCGATTCCCAACATAGGGGAAATAGCCCCGTGAAGGACATGATAAACGCCGTCATATTTCCCTGTTTTTTCATATGCTGCCAGATCCCTCGTATTTTCCACTACCATGATGGTTCCGGAATCACGGTTGGGATTGCTGCAGATGGGACAGATTTCTTTGTCCGTAAGGGTATAACACTGCCTGCAGTACTGAACATTTTCTCTCGCATCAGAAATCGCCGCCGTCAGCTGCTGCACCTGATCCTTCGGCATATTCATAATATGAAAAGCAAGGCGCTGGGCAGACTTGGCACCGATTCCCGGAAGATGAGACAGCTGCTCGATCAGTTTATTGATATGCGTACTGTAGTATTCCATCAGAACGGTAAGCCTCCGCCAAGACCGCCGAGACCGCCGGTCAGTTTGGACATAACAGCTGCAGTTTCTTCTTCAACTTTGCGCAGGGCCTCATTGGTCGCTGCCACGATCAGATCTTCCAGCATTTCAATATCATCCGGATCCACCACTTCTTCTGCAAGCTTCACCTTAGTCACTTCACGCTTACCGGAAATGGTCACTTCTACTGCTCCGCCGCCTGCAGCTGCAGTAAATTCTTTTTCTTCCAGTGCTTTCTGATTTTCTTCCATCTGGCGCTGCATTTTCTGCGCCTGTTTCATTAAGTTATTCATATTGCCCGGCATGCCCATGCCAGGAAATCCTCCACGTTTTGCCATGTAATAAATCCTCCTTTAAATATGCTGATATCTGCTCATGCAGACATTTCTGTTTTGTTTATCATCCTGCTGCTCGTCCGGAACCTTCTCAGGCGTCTCCTGTCTGCCGCTTCAGTCCTGCTGTTCCAGTTCTTTTGGATCTTCCTCCACTACTACATCCATATGAATGTTTTCACGGATGGCCTGATCCACTGTAATCTGCGTCAGATTCGTATGCTGATGCTCTTCAGCTACCAGCATATGCAGTTCTATGGATTTTCCCAGATGCTGCTCGATAATCTGCTGCAGTTCCTGTTTTGCCTCGGAATCATCTGGATAATTACGGCCGAGAGGCGTCTGAAACTCCACAAAAAGAACCGGTTCTCCCGTCTCCCCGTTATATTTGGGAATGGATTTCAGCAAAGCCTGTTTGAACACTGCCGTTGTCTGATTCACAATCACTTTCCAGTTGGCCACAATTTTCTGCAGATCTTCCGGCGCTGCTTTCTGCGGTTTCTTCTGCTGTACAGTCTCCTGCCCTTTCGCTGAAACCAGATCTGTACCTGACTGCTGCACGATCACCTGCTGTACCGGGCGCTCCTCTATCTTTTGCTCCAGCACCCGGATTCTGTCCAGAACGGAATCCAGATTGGTTTCCATCGCAGGACGGCAAAGCTTGATCAGCGCAATCTCCACCAGCACACGCTTCTGCGCGGCAAACCGGATCTGATTGGACAAATCGGAAAAAATACGGATATAACGCATCAGTGTTTCCACATCCACCATATCGCTCTCTTCCTGAAGAAGCTTCAGATTTTCGGAGGATACATCAATCGCCTCCTCCGGATTGTCGGATGTTTTGACCAGAAGAAGGTTCCGCATGTACCAGGTAAAATCTGATACAAACTGTCCCAGTTCACGTCCGCCCACGATCAGCTCCTCCAGCACCCGGATTGCTCCGGTCACATCTCCCTCCAGGACTCTGCGCAGAAGCTGGCTGAACACTTCCGTATCCACAGCACCAAGAACATCCAGAACCTTATCGTACGTCAGTGTTTCTCCCAGATAAAAAGCGATACACTGGTCAAGAAGGCTCAATGCATCTCGCATGGAACCGTCTCCGGCTTTTGCCACATACCTTACCGCTTTTCCTTCTGCTTCCACTCCTTCCGCCTTCAGGAGTTCATCCAGCCGGGCTGCGATCGTATCAATGGAGATTCTGTGAAAATCGTATCGCTGACACCGCGACAGAATCGTAATGGGAATCTTATGCGCCTCCGTAGTAGCCAGAATAAAAATGACATAGGAAGGCGGCTCCTCCAGAGTTTTCAGCAGAGCATTGAATGCTCCCGTAGAAAGCATATGGACCTCATCGATGATGTAGACCTTGTAATTTCCCTCTGTAGGGCGGTAGGAAACCTCCTCGCGGATCTCACGGATATTATCCACACCGTTATTGGAAGCAGCATCGATCTCAATGACATTCATGGAAGTACCAGCCTGAATCGCTCTGCACATCTCGCATTCATTACAGGGGCTACCATTCACCGGATGCTGGCAGTTTACAGCTTTTGCCAGGATTTTTGCCACGGTTGTCTTACCGGTACCGCGGGTTCCGCAGAACAGATATGCATGACCGATACGATTCGCCTTAATCTGGTTGGTCAAAGTAGTCACAATATGATCCTGCCCCTTCACATCTGCAAAGTTATCGGGCCGGAACTTTCTGTATAAGGCTGTATAGCTCATGGACAGACTTTCCTCCTGTTTCACGAATTCGCCGCAGGAGGTAAAGCCCGCGGCGAAATGGTATACTTTTGCATTTTATATAATTTTACCCGAAAAATCAATCTCCGAAACTGATTCCGATCTGTTTGGCTGCTTTGACTGTCTGATCTTTTGGCGATACCATCTTCAGCTTGCCTGCGCACTCCGCAAGAGGTACTCGTTTGATCTTGCCGTTCACGATACCGATCATTACGCCATATTCTTCATCCAGAATGGCTTCTGCTGCACCCGCACCGATTCTGGTGGAAAGCACACGGTCATATGCGCATGGCTCACCGCCGCGCTGTGTGTGTCCCGGAACAGTTACACGAACTTCGCTTCCTGTTTCTTTGAAAATCTGATCTGCGATCTCGTAGGAAACAGACGGATATTTCTTGGCTCTTGCTTCCAGTTTTTCTTTCAGTTTTTTCTTCGGAAGCTCTGCATCTTCTTTGGAAATTGCACCTTCTGCAACTGCAAGGATGGTAAATCTCTTGCCTGCTTTGTTACGTTTGCGGATGGCATCTCCAACCTTCTTGATGTCATACGGAATCTCAGGAATCAGAATAATATCGGCACCGCCGGCGAGTCCTGCATGAAGTGTCAGCGAGCCTACTTTATGTCCCATAATTTCTACAATAAATACACGTCCGTGGGATGCTGCTGTGGTGTGAATGCAGTCGATTGCGTTGGTTGCAATATTGACCGCACTCTGGAATCCAAAGGTCATATCCGTTCCGTAAATATCGTTGTCAATGGTCTTCGGAAGATGAATGATATTCAGTCCTTCTTCTCTCAGGAGATTAGCTGTCTTCTGTGTACCATTACCTCCCAGAATGACCAGGCAGTCCAGGCAGAGCTTATAATATGTCTGTTTCATCGCCTCTACCTTATCCAGTCCCTTCTCATCCGGAACGCGCATCATCTTGAACGGCTGTCTGGAAGTTCCGAGAATCGTTCCGCCCTGGGTCAGAATACCGGAAAAATCTTTAGATGTCAGCATACGGTATTTGCCATAGATCAGCCCCTTATAACCATCATCAAATCCGTAAACTTCCAGATCATCGATTGCATTGGAAAGTCCCTTTACAACGCCTCGCATGGTAGCATTCAGAGCCTGGCAGTCACCGCCGCTTGTTAATAAACCTATTCTTTTAGTCATAGTGTACACCCCGTTTCTTTGAGTATTGATAAAACGATTATGGTTTATTATATAATATTTTGTCCTCTTACCGCAATAGGAAATGAATTTATACTGAATAAAATGTTTTCCATTTTCCGCTCCGGTATCTGCTCACAAAACAGAGCACACGCACGATCCAGTCCATGACCATCGCACACCAGATTCCGATGGCTCCATATCCCAGCACTACAGCCAGAATATATCCGCCTCCAAGGCGCATAATCACCATGGAGGCAATGGAAGCGACCATTGGAAATTTCACATCATTTGCCGCTCTCAGAACATTGGTCAGAGTAAACGAAGACGGCCACAGCAGAATCGCACATCCATCATGAATCATTACCAGAATTGCCGCCAGTTTCAGCGTTTCCGCAGAAAGTCCGTAAAGTTTCAGGGTCAGCGGCATGGTCACGATCACCAAAGTACAGCAAAGTCCGTTGATCAGATAGGTCAGTTTCATCATCTTTTTCGTATAGTATTCTGCCTGTTTAAAGTCTCCGGCACCGACACATTGTCCGATCACTGTGATGATTGCAAGGCTCATGGCCTGTCCCGGAAGCACTCCGAGACTGTCCAGATTATTGGCCACTGCATTGGCAGCAATCTGTGTTGTTCCAAACAGAGCGATCATTCCTACCACAAGAACACGTCCAAGCTGAAAAACGCTGTTTTCGATTCCGCTTGGAATCCCGATATGCAGTATTTTTTTGACCAGAGGGAGATTCCATCCAAAATGCTCCGGCATAATATGGATTTCCAGTTTTTTATCCCGAAGCCTGCATGTCAGAATCACACAGGCGGTCATTCTGGAAATCAGAGATGCAGCGGCAGCTCCTGCCACACCCATATGCAGACCAAAAATACAGACTGCATCTCCCACTACATTCAGCACATTCATAATGATCGATGCCTGCATGGATATTCTGGAATTTCCCATGGAGCGAAACAAAGCCGCACAGGAATTATATACGGCAAGGAATGGGTAAGATACTGCTGAAATCACCAGATAGATCAGCGCGTTTTTCATAACATCCGCTTCGATTGAGCCATAAAGAAGACCAAGAAGTCCACGGCGGAACATAATCGCCAGCGTCATCACGCCGACGGCGATCAGCCCGGTCACCACCAACAGCTGATTGGCTGCTTCGCATGCTTTTTCACGGTTTTTCTGTCCGAGAAACTGCGAAGAGATCACCGCACCGCCTGTAGAGACTGCCGCAAAAAGATTGATCAGAAGTGTATTGATCATATCCACCAGGGAAACACCGGATGTAGCCGCCTCCCCTACGCTGGATACCATCATGGTATCTACCATTCCAACGGTCACTGCCAGAATCTGTTCCACAATCAATGGAATGATCAGGCGCTTCAGATCCTGGTTGGTAAAAAGATATGTTTTCCGGCCCGGATTACTGCTTACACTGCTTATGTTGTTTTCTTTATTATTCTGCTTGCTTCTTGTTTCTTTTTTCAGATGAAACACTCTTTCTTCCCTCAACTTTGATTTTTCTTTATACGCGCCATTATTTTAGCACAGGACTTTGCTTATTTCTACTGTAGACTTGACAAAATTTCCGAAAGCCTATATAATTAACTCCGCGCAGCCGGGGAGATAGCGGTGCCCTGTACCTGCAATCCGCTACAGCAGGGGTGATGCCAATCCGAGGGGTGTTCCTTGTGGAGCTGCCCTTTATAAGTGGCGTTGACGTCTGGGTCTTACGCAACAGGAATCTGTGAACCGTGTCAGGGCAGGAATGCAGCAGCACTAAGCAGAAGCTCTTGTGTGACGTGAGGGTGCCTGGGCCGAGTTAACTGTAGAGGTAACGTCTGTGAGTGCATCTCGAAGTGCGGCGCGCGTAAAAAGATTTTTCCGGATACTGTCAGATGGCAGTATCCTTTTTTATTTTATATTCTCCACATCTTCCGCAGCCTTTCTGGCTTCTTTTTCGCGTTTCTTTGTTTCACGCAGTTCCTTAAAAAAGTTCGACAGCATGGAAGAACACTCCTCTTCCAGTACTCCTCTGGTCACTTTTACCTGATGATTAAATCCTTCCATCTCCAGAAGATTCAACACAGATCCGGCACATCCTGCCTTGGGATTCATGCTGCCAATGACTACTTCATCAATTCTGGACTGCACCAGTGCCCCGGCACACATCTGGCAGGGCTCCAGCGTCACATACATCGTGCACCCTTCCAGCCGCCAGTCGCCGAGTTTTTTGCTGGCTTTGCGGATGGCATTCAATTCCGCATGAGACAATGTATTTTTGTCGGTATTTCTCCTGTTATAACCTCTGGCAATAATTTTTCCGTCACATACAATCACGCAGCCGATCGGCACCTCTTTGAGGGCAAGCGCCTTTCTTGCCTGACGGATTGCTTCTTTCATAAAACGTTCCTGATCAGTCACAAAGTATCTCCTTTTTCATCTAAACAAAAATGGCTTCCAACGCAGACATCATACCATTATAAAGTCGATTACGGAAACTTTGATAATGGTTACTGCAGATATCCAGTATAAGCCACAATAAATACCTTACTGTTTCGGTGAGGATTCTTTTTCGAGAGTGCAGTTGTAAAAACGCAGGCGTAGCGGGCTACGCTGAGGCTTTTACAACTGTGCTATCGGGAAAGCAGACCAGCGAAACATATGGTTATTTATTGTGGATTATACTAGACCATTATATAGAATCCAACTTGCAAAATCAATGAATCAGAACTAAAATAATGTTGCTGTTCATTCTCAGGTTACTGTAAACGGAATGAACCGTAACCTTCTCAGTACTGCTTATCAGCAATCTGAAGTAAACCATAACGAGGTGATTGCACATGAAAATATGCGGGTTAAACAAAACGACTTTACTGGATTATCCCGGCAAAGTTGCGGCAACCATTTTTCTGGGCGGCTGCAATTTCCGCTGTCCGTTCTGCCAGAACAGTTCTCTTGTACTCCACGCAGACCGGGAACCAGAACTTTCACAGGATGAAATCTTTTCTTTTTTGGAAAAACGCCGGGGGATTCTGGAAGGTGTCTGCATCACAGGCGGGGAACCCTCTCTGAATGATAATCTGGAGGAGTTTATCCGGAAAATCCGTTCTCTCGGATATGCAGTCAAGCTGGATACCAACGGTTCCCGTCCATATATTCTGAAAGATCTTGTCAGAAAAAATCTTCTGGACAAAATAGCTATGGATATCAAAGCCTGTCCGGAAAATTACGGAAATGTTTCCGGCCTTCTTTATCCGGATCTGGATTCCATCCGGGAAAGTGTAGATTTTCTGATGGAAGGGCATGTGGATTATGAATTTCGCACAACTGTCGTCAGAGAATTGCATACAGAAAAAGATTTCAGAAAGATCGGTCAGTGGATCAAAGGCGCCAAAGCTTACTATCTCCAGGCTTACAAAGACTCCGAAGAAGTCCTGCAGCCTGGATTCAGCAGTTATTCTCTGAAAGAACTGCAAAATTTCCGCAATATTCTTCTGGAGACCATCCACTTAGTGGAAATCCGGGGTATTGATTAAGCGATACCAGTATCCGCCTCTTCCCTTTGGCAGCTGAATATGACGGCTTTCCCTGAAATAAGGGAAACCAAACATTCCGGCCATGAAGCGTTCCTGCTGATCGTAACCGCCGGGAACTCCAAGGATGTAACGCCCATCCTGTCTTTTTCCAATCAGAAGATGTCCGAAATTATAGTATCCATACTGAAGGAACCGGTTATTCCGCAAAGCCGCATCCCGGCGGTTCAGATGCACCAGGTCCTTCAGCTGGATTCTCCGGCATTCTGCCAGTTCTCCGTCCCCAAAGGGACATTCCGATTTTTGTTGCTCTTTTTGTTGCTCTTTTCGCCATTCTTCCTGTTGTTCTTTTGCATGATCTTCTTCACGTTTTTCTCCTGTCTTATCGGCTTTTGTCTGCATTTTCTCTGTATTTTTCGCATGCACTGTCTTATCTGGTGTCATCTGGTTTTCTGGTTCCGTATGTGTCTCTTCTGCCGACCGGTTCTGAAACTCTCCATTGCTTTCTGGCTCCACCCGGTTTTCTGCTGTTACCATTTTCTCTGGCTCTATCCAATTTTCTGCTTCCAGTGTTCTTACTGTTTGCATTCTGGTTTTTGGTTCCGATAGGTTTTCTGCTGCCAATGATTTTATCCTGCTTTCTGTTTCCGATTGGTTTTCTGCTGACACGTTTTTTTCTGATTCCGTAAGGTTTTCTGTTGTCGGTTTTATTCCCACTTCCAACCTCATCTTTTGCTCTGTATCACCCGTCATTATTTTTTTCAGATTTCCTGTTTCTTCGTCAGAGTCATACGATTTTATTTCCTGTCTGTTTTTTTCCATCCGGTCTTCGGAACGTTCCGCGTCCGATAAACGGTTCGCTTTTATTTCACGGAAATTCTCCGGTCTGATGGGAATATCATCCCACTCTGTTCCAAAAAATGCTCCGCTTTCTGTTTTCAGAATCAATCCTCCCATTTTGCCGATTCCTACGCCCGTATCACTCATATTCAATGCATCTGTTTCAATCAGACACTCTACAATTCCATCATTCGTCCTGCAGACATTCAGCAAATTCCCATCTATCAGTCCGCCATTTCTGACAAACCCGTAAATCCTGCATTCCATCTGTGCCGAAAGTCCGGGACACTGCAGATGAACTTCCAGCCTGCACTGTCCATCTCTCACTTCCACCTTGATAAATCCACAGTTATTCCCCTTTTTCCCTTTGCGATATTCATATACATACGCAATAAAGCGGCGGTATCCAGCCACGCAGTTTCCTCCAGAAAATTCAATTTCTCTAATATATATGACCAAAATAAAAAAAAATGAATTTTTTTCAATTTTTGTATTGACAAACTCGTCACTCTTTTATATAATAGCTCTTGCAGTTGACGAAGCGTGGCTCAGTTTGGTAGAGCGCTGCGTTCGGGACGCAGAGGCCGCAGGTTCGAATCCTGTCGCTTCGACTAAAAAGAAGATACCATAAGGTATCTTCTTTTTTATTAAAAAACCTCTGCAAATACCTGTGTTTCAAAAAGCATGGAAACAAATCTTTAAAATCCGTTCATACTTCGTTGGCACGACTTTTTGATGAAATCAAATAATTACTGTTAAACCACAATAGACCCAACCGCCACAACTATTCATCGTGACGGCTGGGTCTATTCCTGATTCTGTTCTGCATTTGCTATATTCTCAAATATTTCTTCCACAGTCATGAAAATATTCGAAAAATCCCTCGATGCTATTACAGAATCTGTATGATATATTCTTCTGTTTTATACGTTCAATCCTTTGTGAGTGGTTGTTCCTTTAGGCTTCTTCATCCTCCTCAGAAGTATCTTCTTCAGAAGAAGTACTGCCTGATGCTGTACCTGAACTGCTCTTACTGCTCAACTCATCACCGCACTTCAGATATCCTGTCTCTCCTTCGTATTCAGCCTGAACCCATCCATCGCTCAGTACTTTGATGATTGTTACGCTGGTTCCTTCTTCCAGTTCCATTACAATATCGGAATCTGTATTCGCTTCTGCACGGAAATTATAACCGGTCTGCAGCACATGTGTGGTTCCATTTGCTGAAGAATCTGCTGATGAAGTCGTTGTGGTTGTCTGCTGTGTCTTCAAAGAAGAAATAGTAGCCTGAAGATCTGAATTGCTTTTCTGCAGATCCTGAATCTGTGTCTGAAGATCTGCGTTAGACTGGTTCAGTCTGGTAATCTCTTTCTTATCCACTCTGCGCTGCCAGCTCTTACCGGCAGAAAAAATAAGAATCACCACCAGAAGAATCGACACTGCTCCGATAATCAGAATCTTCCGGTCTCTGTCCTGTTTATTTCTGGCAGCAACAGTCCGATTCCTCTCAGTCCTTTTTCTCTGGGTATCACTTTCTCTTTTTCTTGGTGTTATCACTTCTTCGGCACTGGAATCGCTTAAAAAGCCGCCTGATCTTTCCCTTACATTGTCTTTTGACTTTTCCAAATCTGTTTTCATCTGTAATCTCCTCTCATCGTCGTTAACCCCTTATTTATTTTATACCGGCTGTCTGAATCTCCTGTATTTCAAAGATGACCTCCGGCAAAAATGTCTTTGCCAGTTTTATTATAATACATTATAATACATCCTTTTTCCACAGCCAAGAGGTCATTTCATTTTTTTCCTTTTAATTTTCCCCATTCTCAACTCTGACGATATTTTTCATAACCAGCTTATGCTCTTCTGATGTTTTTCTCATAACTATCTTGTCTCTCAACTGTAAATCATGCTATAGTAAAGATAATGAAAATGTTCCGGAGCGTATTGGAAAACCGCCTTTCCGCCCGGAACAGGCGCATCAATCCATGCAAAAGGAGACTCTCTATGGACGTACACAATATCAGCACGCATTGCAAAAGAACAGAATTCGTGGGTACCGCAGTTCTTGATACCATCGGTCTTGTCATTTCCGGTATTGACGATACCCTTCTCCGGGAAATGAAAATCGGCACCAACTATCATGCGCTCGGACTGCTCAGTTCCCGTACAGGAGCCGCCGGTCAGATTACTGCCATCGACGATGCGGTCAAAGCAACCAATACAGAAGTCCTTTCTATCGATCTGCCCCGTGATACCAAAGGATGGGGCGGGCACGGCAATTATATCGTAATCGGAGGGGCCGATGTGTCTGATGTCCGTCATGCCATTGAGCGCGCTCTGGAATTAACCAACAAATATGCAGGCGAATTATATATCAGTCAGTCCGGACATCTGGAATTCGCATTCTCCGCCAATGCAGGCCCGGCTCTTTCCAAAGCTTTCGGTGCACCTGCAGGTGAAGCATTCGGCTTTATGGCAGGTTCTCCTGCAGCCATCGGTCTTGTCATGGCTGATACTGCAATGAAAGCTTCCGCTGTAAAAATTGTCCGTTATATGACACCAAGCATCGGAACAAGCCATTCCAACGAAGTCATTCTCGCACTTTCCGGAGATGCCAGTGCTGTCAAAGAGGCGGTTCTGGAAGCCAGGCAGATTGGCCTGGAGCTTCTCATTGCCATGGGCACCTATCCGGAAATCCCCGGAACGCCTTATTTATAAAATATATCATCCATTCTGAAACAGAGCGTGTTTGAAATTTAAGTCAAATATATACAGAAAAAGCTCCAGAGGAGCTTTTTCTGTATATATTGTACGTTCTTTCTATACTTTGCTTTATTCTGTACTTTCTTCCGTCATTCTGCCTCAGTTCACCTGATACACATCCGCATACTGAGACCCAAAGCTCAGAGCTTCCTCATGACTGTTAAAATAAATATCCACATGCCCATAAGGTGTTCCCAGATCTTCTACTGTATATACCGTTCCATTAATCAGAAGCTGTGTTCCAAACGGTACACCCGCCATGGCAACTGTATGTCCTGCAACCGGCATTGCCCCGCTTGCTGTGGCATTTCCCGCAGTTCCGCAGCACTGTGCGCAGTTACAGTAACCTGTCAGTCGGAAGTTTCCCAGATAAGTACCGGACCCGGAATTTGAAGAACTTTCTTCTGTATAGGAAGAGTCCTCCGTATTTCCTGTTTCTTCTTCATAAGTATCATCTGATTCCTCATACAGATCACTTCCGTCATCTCCCGCAGAACCCGTATCATTTACAGAACTGTCAGAAGACTCTGACACATCCATCTCTGCATCATAGTCATAGGAATCTGAAGCCTCTTCCGCTGCCTGTGCTGCTGCTTCTTCTTCCGCCTGTTCGAGCAGAGCAGCAATGTTACTGTCCGCACTGCTGATTTGTGCCATCAACGCGTTTGCCTCTTCTTCTGTGGCACTGATCTGGCTGATGTATGAAGAAATAGTTGCGCTGGTATTCGCCGCCATAGTCTCCACTTCCTGCTGCTTGCCGGCTTTTTCATTCTGAAGCTGAAGAATTGCTTCATTTTCCTCTTCTATCTGCTGCTCCTGTTCTTTAATACTTTCTCTGGTCTCTTCATATTTTTTGAGCATATCTCTGTCATACTGAGAAATCTGTGAAACATTCTCCGCCTGATTCAGAAAATCTGCAATACTGTCTGAAGAAAGCATAGCCCCCAGCATGGAGCTTCCGCCGTGTTCGTACATATACACGATACGAATCTTCATTGCTTCATACTGTTCGCTGGCAGCAATTTTTGCTTCTTTCAATTCTTCCTTAATCCGGATCAGTTCCTCTTCCTTGTCAGCCGCTTCTTTCTCCAGTACTGCAAGACTGCTGCTCAGTTCTTCATATTGTGCATTCAACTCTGCCAAATAGTTTTCCAACTCCTGCTTCTTGCTCTCGAGGCTGATGATTGTCGCTTCGGTCTGCGCAAGCCCGCTCTGAGCTGCCTCTTTCTGTTCCATCGCGTAAGCGATCTCGTCCTCTGTATCAGCCCATACACTGTTTCCCATAGAAACTGTCAGAAAGCCGGCAAGCAGTAATGCAAAAACTCGTTTATTTTTCATAAATAACCTCCAGAAATCTACTTTAAAGTTTTAACAGCCAGCATGATGCAGGTCTGTTATCTTTTCCGCAGGTTAATTATAACACGTTTTTTAAGAAAATCAATGTTACTGCTTATTTTTTGTAACATTCGTGTAATATTTTCACATTTTCTTCACATTTTTGAAAATCTTAACCAATTTTACAATTGTGATCCCATCCGGAGGGCTTTTTCATATTACAGGAAAATGTGAAGCTTACAGAAAAAAGCGGTGCCTTTCCACAAAGCACCGCCCTTCTTCTCTTATTCAATTATCTCAAAATCAGACCAGAAAACGTCTTGACCTGTCTCATTCCGCGAGTTCTTCCGGTTCTTCAGCCATTACTTCCTCATATTTCTCAAGGATAATCTTCTGAATCCGGTCTCTGGTGACAGAATTGATCGGATGAGCAATATCACGATATTCACCATCTGTGGCCTTGCGGCTTGGCATTGCAATAAAAAGTCCCTTCTCTCCTTCGATCACTTTGATGTCATGTACTACAAACTCATCATCGATCGTGACAGAAACAACCGCTTTCATCTTTCCTTCTTTTGCAACTTTTCTCACGCGTACATCAGTAATGTTCATTTTGCTTTCCCCTTTCCTTTTACAAGTGCTGAATTCTTTCTTCTCCCATAGAATCACAGCACATAGCGTTCATTTTTCTCTACGACAATCTTCACTTCTCCCTCGCCGCAGTAATACGAATTAGCCCTGATCGTATCTCTGCTCTCCACAATACAGTTTTCAATATGTGTATTATCCCCCAGATATACATTACTGAGAATCACAGAATTTTTGATCACGCAATTATTACCCACAAATACATCTTTAAACAGCACGGAATCCTCCACGGTTCCGTTAATGATACAGCCGCTTGCAACAAGGCTGTTCTTCACGACAGCGCCCGGATTGTATTTCGCAGGCGGAAGATCGTCGATTTTTGTTTTGACCGGCGGATCCTGTTTAAAGAAATAATTTCGGATCTCCGGCTGCAGAAATTCCATATTGGTTTTGTAGTAGGATTCTGCCGTGGAAATATTGCTCCAGTAGCTGTCAATTTTATAACCGTAGATCCGTTTCAGATTTTTATAACGGATCAGAATATCTCTTACAAAATCATTTCGTCCTTCCTGGGCAGCTTTCTCAATCAGTTCGATCAGCTGTCTTCTGCGGATGACATAAATCCCTGTAGAAATCGTATTATAGGAAGAAACCATCGGTTTTTCCTCAAATTCTTCAATCCTGCAGTCCTCATTCATACGGAGCACGCCAAATCGCTCCACCTCATTCGGATCCTTGCAGGTAGTGCATACCACTGTGATATCTGCACGTTTCGCAATGTGATATTCCAGCACTTTATTATAATCCAGTTTGTAAATACAGTCACCGGACGCAATCACTACATAAGGCTCGTGACTGTTTTTCAAAAATGACAGATTCTGATAGATTGCATCTGCAGTTCCCTGATACCAGAGACTGTTTTCCTTGGTGATCGTAGGAGTAAATACAAAAAGTCCTCCCTGCTTTCTGCCGAAATCCCACCACTTAGAAGAACTCAGATGCTCATTCAGAGAACGTGCATTGTACTGTGTCAGCACTGCAACTTTCTGAATATGTGAATTGGCCATATTGCTCAGCGCAAAGTCGATACTTCTGTAGCTTCCGGCAATAGGCATTGCTGCGATTGCTCTTTTGTTGGATAATTCTCTCATGCGGTTGTTATTGCCGCCCGCCAAAATAATACCGATTGCTCTCATGCCCTGTCACCATCCTTTGCTGCAATTACCTGTCCGCTTGCCAGCAGTCCATCCGGATAATCTGCCGGTGTGGTTATTCCGGAAACAGCTGTATTCTTGCCGATTCTTACATTATCCGGAATGACACTCTTCTCTCCGATCGTGGCAATTCCGAATGCATAAACCGCCGGTTTCAGTACGTTCGGCACCTCCTCGCCGCATCCAAGCACCACTCTGCTGCCAATGACAACATCTTCAGCCACGATGGATTTGTCCATGACAACATTCTCCCCGATCGTGGAATTTCTCATAATGATCGAATCCCGGATCACACTGCCTTTACCGATCATAACATTCGGTCCGATCACAGAATTATGTACTTCCCCGTAAATCTCAGAACCCTCTCCGATCAGACACCGGTCAACCACCGCATCGGAAGAAATGTACTGAGGAGGAATGATATCGCCTTTTGTATAGATTTTCCAGAACTCTTCGTATAAATTAAATTCCGGAATAATATCGATCAGCTCCATATTGGCTTCCCAGTAAGAGCCCAGTGTTCCTACGTCTTTCCAGTATCCGTTATACTCGTAGGCAAACAGACGCTGTCCTTTATCTTTGCAGTATGGAAGGATATGCTTTCCAAAATCGCAGTTGCTCTGGTCTTTCAGAGCGATCAGTGCTTCCTTGAGCACCGGCCAGCTGAATATATAAATCCCCATGGATGCCAGATTGCTGCTTGGCTTCTCCGGCTTCTCCTCAAACTCCAGGATACGGCTGACCTCATCTGTTACCATAATACCGAAACGGCTGGCTTCTTCCATCGGCACCGGCATGCACG
The DNA here is from genome assembly GCF_052063365.1 of Blautia sp. HCP3S3_G3. Lineage (NCBI taxonomy): Bacteria > Bacillati > Bacillota > Clostridia > Lachnospirales > Lachnospiraceae > Blautia > Blautia sp. HCP3S3_G3. The sequence continues at coordinate 23,790 of NZ_JBQHXR010000007.1, forward strand.
CAATGGTGATATCCGCCTTATTCGCCTTGTGGAAATCCAGCATCACTTCGTAATCCATCTTATATATGTGGTCGCCGGAAAGAATCAGAACATAATCCGGATTATACTGCTCCATATAATCCAGGTTCTGGAAAATAGCATTGGCAGTTCCGGTATACCACTCACTGCTGGAACTCTTCTCATAAGGAGGAAGCACAGTCACACCGCCTTCGTTCCTGTCCAGATCCCACGGAATGCCTATTCCAATATGTGTGTTGAGGCGCAATGGCTGATACTGCGTTAAAACACCTACCGTATCAATACCTGAATTGATGCAATTACTTAAGGGGAAGTCAATAATACGATATTTTCCGCCGAAAGCGACTGCCGGTTTTGCAACTTTTTCTGTCAGAACCCCCAGCCGGCTGCCCTGTCCGCCGGCAAGAAGCATGGCAATCATTTCTTTCTTGATCATGCAATCACCTCTTATGATGTAATATTAGGCCAAAAATGCCTCAGAAATTATGCGGACTCCTGTTTCTTCCCGAGTCCGCATATTCTGTTATGGTTGTAACATTATACCATACTTCCCGGAATTAGTGAACATTTTTTACAATTATTTTGTTCATTTTTTGTATTTTTTATGATTATTGTATAGAAATCATGAGCAGGCGAAATTTTTTCATTCATCTTTTTGTCTGTTTTTTACATAAAAGTCATCGGAACACGCTCCTATTTTTTATCCCGAACAGTCCATATTTTCTATCCAAAAATAAAGCTGTCCGCATTTTCTGTCCCGAAATAAAGCTTTTCATTTTTCCTCATTGGGAGTATAATGAAATAATTAAAAATAAGAGAATATGATATTAGGAGATTATATTATGTATCAGATAGACTTTCACAAACCGCTGCATATTCATTTCATCGGTATCGGCGGTATCAGTATGAGCGGCCTTGCAGAGATTCTGCTGGAAGAGAATTTCACAGTTTCCGGCTCTGATGCCAAAGAAAGCCCGCTCACCAGAACGCTGGAAGAACGAGGAGCAAAGATTTTTTACGGACAGCGCGCTTCCAACATCGAAGATTCCGTCCAGGTTGTCGTATATACCGCAGCCATTCATCCGGATAATCCGGAATTTGCCTGCGCAGCATCGAAAGGCATTCCCATGCTTACCCGGGCCCAGCTTCTCGGACAGATCATGCGTAATTATGACACACCGATTGCTGTTTCCGGTACACACGGCAAAACAACCACTACTTCTATGATTTCCCACATGCTTCTTGCGGGAAACTGCGACCCCACCATCAGTGTAGGAGGCATTCTTCCTGCTATCGGCGGCAACATCCGTGTGGGACAGTCTGAAATGTTCCTGACCGAAGCATGTGAATACACCAACAGTTTTTTGAGCTTTTTCCCGAAAATCAGCATTATCCTGAATATGGATGCAGACCATCTGGATTTTTTCAAAGACATCCAGGATATCCGTCATTCTTTCCGCAGATTTGCAGAACTTCTTCCGGCAGACGGCACACTGATCATCAATGCCGATACTCCTGCTTACGAGGAAATCATCCGCGATCTTCCCTGTCATGTGATCACTTACGGTCTTGAGCATGACGCGCAGTACACTGCACAGGATATTACCTATGACGAATTCGGACATGCCACCTTCACCGTTCTGAAGGACGGACAGAATGCAGGCACCTACAGTCTGAAGGTTCCGGGTATTCACAACGTATCCAATGCACTGGCTTCCGTTGCCGTCGGACATCTGCTCGGTCTTGCGGACATTGCCATCACAGAAGGACTGAATGGTTTTACCGGAACAGACCGCCGTTTCCAGCTGAAAGGCAAAGTAGGCGGAGTCACCATTATTGATGACTATGCCCATCATCCTACCGAAATCGAAGCCACACTCCATGCTGCAGGGAATTATCCGCACAAAACCATCTGGTGTGTATTCCAGCCTCATACATATTCCCGCACCAAAGCTCTCCTGCCGGAATTTGCCCGGGCACTCACACTTGCAGACCATGTGGTGCTTGCAGATATCTATGCAGCCAGAGAAACCGATAACCTCGGCATTTCTTCAGAAGATATTCAGAAGCAGATTCAGGAGCTGGGGACTCCCTGTGAATACTTCCCTACCTTTGATGAAATCGAGACTTATCTTCTCGAGAACTGTACAGAAGGCGATCTTCTGATCACTATGGGAGCCGGAGATGTTGTCAATATCGGAGAACATCTGCTCGGGCAATAAGCGCAATCCCTGTATACAGACTTTCCGCCTTCACACAGGTTGTCCGCATAAACTTCACCAGCCATTACCGGTTTCAGCCGGTAATGGCATTTTCTTATATTAATCATAAGAAAATGCTTTGTATTTTTCTATGATAGGAGAAAGCACCCTGCTCTGCAGGATTCTCCGCCTGCGGCGGATTGCTTTCGCAATATAATTCCTCTCCGGGCAGGACCGTACTGCGGCAAATCAGAAATATTTTTTCATAAATTTTATACACATCTGAAAACCCTTGATTTATAAGGCTTGATGCAAGTTATCCACATTATCCACATATTTATACACATTTTCTCCCACCTTAGAATGTGGATTTTTATGTGTATTAATTGATTGACATAATTCGACATTTTTCGCTTACAAAATACCCTAAAACTTTACAAATCCCTTGTATTTCCGCACTTTCTGGCGGTTTGCAATAATAAAACGCATCTTTACACTATCCACATTATCCACATTATCCACATCCGAAATGTGGATGAATTGCCCCTGAAAAAAAGAGGTTCTCTTTTGAAAATGGTTGTGCTATAATCCAGAAGTACCAAAAAGATACCGTGCCGGCAGAACTGCCGAAACAGGTATCACAGATTCATAAACAACGTTTTTCCATCCAAGAAAGTGAGTGACATTCATGGGTATGATCACACTGAACAGCCCCTCCCGCACGGAGGTTACTGTTATATCCAATTATTTCATCGATCAATACATGCCGGAAGCCAACGGGGAATTTGTCAAAGTATATATCTATCTGGTAAGAATGCTTTCCAATGCCCCGGTTTCTTTCAGCCTGGAAGAAATGGCAGACCGCCTGCTCTGTACAGAGCGGGATATTATCCGCGCGCTGAAATACTGGTCCAAACAGGAACTCATTTTCCTGGATTATGATAACAGCAGAACTCTCTGCGGAATCAGTATTCTTCCTGTAAAGACAAATTCTGAAAACCTTTCCGGCCATTCTGTTTCAGCCAAAAAAATGCCAAAAACCGAAACAGAATCTGTTTCCATCTCCGAAACACCCGAAGGTTCTCAGGACAATTTTTACAGAACTTCCCATGACAATTCCGCTTCCGCCGGTATATTAAGAGAAAACACTCCTCAATACGGAAATATGCCGTCAGAATCCGGGAATTCCGTCCATGTTCCGGATACAGCAGCACTTACTCCGGACCGCATCAAAGAACTCAAGCAGAGCGAGGATATTATCCAGCTTCTGTATATTGCAGAACAGTATCTCGGCAAAACACTGACAGCGACAGAAATGCAGAAGATTCTCTTTTTCTACGACGGACTGAAGCTGTCTGCAGACCTGATCGAATATCTGATCGAATACTGTGTCAGCCGCAACCATAAGAGTATCCGCTATATCGAAACGGTAGCCCTCGCATGGGCAGAAGCAGGCATCACCACCGTGCAGATGGCCAAAGATGCCGGTTCCCGTTTTGGCAAAGATTATTTTACTATTTTGAAGGCGCTCGGTATCAATAACCGGAATCCGGTGGACAGTGAAGTGGCACTGATGGATAAATGGCTGAAAGATTACGATTTCAGCATGGATATCATTCAGGAAGCATGCAGCCGTACGATCATGCAGACCGGCCAGCCAAGCTTTCAGTATGCCGATAAGATCCTCTCCGGCTGGAAGAAAAAAAATGTCCGTACAGAGGATGACATCAAAGTTCTGGATGCGGAACACAAGAAGCGCAAACTCAGCCGTGAAACTGCCGCCAAACCGGCCCAGTCATCCACGCCCAACCGTTTCAACAATTTCCAGCAAAGAGAATATAATTTCGATGAATACGAAAAAAGACTGCTGAATCAATCATGATGATTATAGAAGAAGGAGAATGCCGTGCCGTTACAGAATTATCAATATGACACGATTATGAGGGAATACAGCCGCAGACAGGCTCAGAGCCGGTACGATCTGGAACAGCGGCGTACTGCTGTTTATGAAGAAATTCCGCGGCTCAAAGAGATTGACCGGGAAGTTGCTTCCCTGAGTGCAGACAAAGCCCGTGCTCTCCTCGGCGGTCAGGACTGCGGGCTGGACGACCTGAAGGCTTCTATTACACTGCTTTCCAGAGAACGGATGGATCTTCTGGATGCCAATGGCTATCCGGAGGATTATCTGGAGCCTCACTATGTCTGTCCGCTCTGTCAGGACACCGGCTACATCGGCAGCCAGAAATGTACCTGTTTCAAAAAAGCCGAGATTGAACTGCTCTATGCACAGTCCAATCTCAGAGAAATTCTTGAAAAAGAAAATTTTGACCACTTTTCATTTGACTATTATTCTGATACAATAACAAATGATGCGACGGGACTTTCCGCAAGGGAAACTGCTCTCCGCGCATATAATACTGCAAGAAGCTTTGTACGGGACTTTGACGACCGGTTCCAGAATCTGTTTTTTTATGGAAATACCGGTGTCGGGAAGACGTTTCTCTCCCATTGCATTGCCGCCGAGCTTCTTAAGAGCGCACACTGCGTTTTGTATTTTTCCGCTTTTGATCTGTTCGATCTGCTCGCACAGTCCACATTTTCACGAAAAGCGGAACATACCGATGAGGAACACTTTATTTTTGACTGCGATCTGCTGATTATTGACGATCTGGGAACGGAACTTACCAATAGTTTTGTGTCATCCCAGTTGTTTTTGTGTATCAACGAACGGATTATGCGCAGGAAATCTACCATTATTTCCACAAACCTGAAACTGGAGGATTTTTCCGACACCTATTCCGAAAGAACATTTTCCCGTATTGCCAGCAATTACCAGATGGTGAAACTAATCGGGAAAGACATCCGCATTGAGAAAATATTTTTAGGAGGAAAATAGCAAATGGCACAGTTAAGCACAAAAGATTTGACTACCCTTCCTGTAGGAAGACTCGGACTGATTCCGCTGAAAAGCTGCAGCCAATTAGGAGAGAAGGTAAACGACTGGCTGGTTCAGTGGAGAAAGGAAAGAACACAGCAGCATACCGATCCTTTTGCTTTTGATGGATATCAGAGAGACAATTATATGATTTCCGTACAGACTCCCCGTTTTGGTTCAGGAGAGGGCAAATGCGTCGTATCAGAATCTGTCCGCGGCGATGATATTTATATTATGGTAGATGTCTGCAATTACAGCATGACCTACCGCATGGGTCCATATACCAATCTGATGTCCCCGGATGACCATTTCCAGGATCTGAAACGTGTGATCGGAGCTATTGGAGGCAAAGCCCGCAGAGTCAATGTGATCATGCCATATCTCTACGAAAGCCGACAGAGCAAACGTGTGGGCAGAGAGTCCCTGGACTGCGCCACCGCACTTCAGGAACTGACTGGTATGGGCGTGGAAAACATCATTACTTTTGACGCGCATGATGCCCGTGTACAGAATGCAACTCCTCTCCATGGATTTGAGACTGTTCAGCCTTCCTACCAGTTTATCAAGGCGCTCCTTCACCATGAGGAAGGACTTCACATCGATAATGACCACTTCATGATCATCAGCCCGGATGAAGGAAGTATGAGCCGTGCGATCTATCTCGCCAACATTCTTGGTGTGGATATGGGTATGTATTACAAACGTCTGGATTATTCCCGCCGCGTGAACGGCCGTCACCCGATTGCTGCCTATGAATTCCTCGGTCCGAAGCTTCAGGGCAAGGATATGATCCTGATTGATGATATGATTTCTTCCGGTGATACCATTCTGAAGATTTCTTCTCTTCTGAAAGAACGCGGTGCCGGCAGGATTTATATCTGCTCCACATTCGGACTTTTCACCGACGGACTGGAGAAGTTTGATGAAGCTCATAAGAATGGTGTTTTTGACAAACTTCTTACGACTAATCTGGTTTACCAGACTCCGGAATTGCTGCAGAAGGATTACTATATTTCCTGTGATATGAGCAAATATATCGCCCTGATCATCGATACACTGAACCATGACCTTTCTGTCAGCCACCTGCTGAATCCGGTCGACAGAATCAAACGCTGTGTCAGCGAATATATGTCACAATACGACAAATAAAAATCCGTCAAAACACGTTTGGTTGACAACTGATGTTTTTTAATTTTTTATCCCATAAGAAAGAATCCTGCCCGGAGGACTTTATTTTATCATAGGAAATGCAAAGCACTTTCCTATGATAAAATAAAAATTTCCTGCAGAATCCGATGTTTCATTTTCAACATCTGGTTTTCTACAGGAAATTTTTTTATGATATTGCAAAATATAGTCTTTTGAATTTAAACCCACACAAAACGGGTCATCCAATTAGTGTCACACTCTCCTCGCATTCATGCTGTTTCTTTATCGCATGATAGAGTGTGTTTGAAAATTCACCCAGCAACATCCATCAGGCTCTCACTGGTACGTTCCCGTGCATTGATGGGCTGTCCGCAGTATTCCTGAATTTCAGACGCATAGGATTTGGCATCTTCTACTTTTCCTTTACGGACTAGAACTGCCTTCTCAACGCCCTGATACTGTGCAGGATAACTTTCTGCCACCAGAATATCTCCATAAAGCTTCAGCGTATCCCCTGTATATAACTGATCTTGCGAGATTTCTTTTCCGCTGGTATTATAAAGAGCATTTTCCGGAAGTTCCATGGTAACAAGACCGCCGCCGGCATCTACAAACACATAATCCTCGCCCTTGGCTCCAAGAGCTACATACATCACTTCCAGACCGCCTGCTTCGCTCTCCAATTCCTCTGCTCTCTGCTGTTCCTCCTGCGCCTGCTCTTTCTTTGCCTGTGCGGCAACAAAAGTCCAGAATCCACCGGCCATAGCCAGAAGAGCCAGAACAAGCAGAACCATCAGAGCAATTCTCAGTTTTTCTTTCATATATTTCTTATCCTTTCTATCGAAACTAAATTCCCTGATACATGTCAGATCCCATGTTTCCTGCCGAATCTTTTTTCATTATTCGTTTTACACAATATCGACGATACGGAATTCCCTCTTTTTCATAATACCAGACGATTATACGGAATTCCCTCTTTTTCCAGGATTTCCATTTCCCGCTTGTGGCAGGTACTGATGATCACCTGACGCTGTTCTTTGTGAAGCCATCCAAGTACAGCTGCAAGCCGTTCTTCATCGTACATGCCAAAGACATCGTCCAGTATCACAGGAAAGCGTTCACGGCCACACAGAACCTCTCCTGCAGCCATACGAAGAGCAAAATAAATCTGCTCCATGGTCCCTCTGCTGAGATTCGCCAGAGGAACGGTCCGCTCCTGTGTATTTACCATCATATGCAGACCTTCATCCATAAGGACTTCTGTATATCTGCCTCCTGTAATCTCGCTTAAAATCTGGGAAGTTCGCCTTCTCAGTCCCTCTCCCACATATTTGTGGATATTTGACGAAAGTCTGGTGATCGTGTCCATGGCCAGGTTCAATGCTTCAATTTCCATCTCCTGAGCCAGAGGCAGATACACATTGTCCTGCATCTCCTGATAATCTGTCTGAAGATTTTCCAGTGCTTTTTCTTTTTCCTTCAGTGCCTCATCCAGGTTTTCCCGGTTCCACCTCATTTTTTCCTGCTTCTGTGTCCAGCGGGCTTTCATCCTCTGCCTCCGCTCCAGTTCCTCTGACAGATTTCTGATATGGATACCCTCCCATCCCAGCGCCAGAATTCCCAGAATCCCCACAACTATACGCGGCAGAACAGACCCGGAGAGCACCTGGCCAAGTACAAAAATTCCAGCCAGAGCCACGATAACGGTCGCAAGCAGCGTAGCATAAAATGACTTCTGATTCTTCCGGATTTTCTCAATTCTGGCATCCAGAATCGCCTCGCCGTTCTCCTCTTCTGTCATATGCAGAGAAGTTTCACGGGCACGAAGATCTTCCCTCTGATCATTCAGATTCTGCATCTCACTGCGGATATAATCCATTTTTGCGACAAGCTTTTCCTGTTCTTTTTCTGTTTCCTTCTGCCGCTTCTGTGCCTGCACCTGAAAGCCTTTTCGATTCATTTTCAGCATCTGCATGGCGCGTCCAATATCCAGTTCGCTGTCTCCGGTTCCCTGGTAGCTGGCCATATAATTCTGCAGCTCCCGGACAAGATCCTGGCCGGTCACGCTCTTCAGCTGCGCCACGGAAACGGTATTCTCATATACCACCTCGCTGACGCCTCCAAGAACCGCATCCAGATCTCCCTTTTCCAGATCAAGAACTTCTCCATCATCCTCACAGAGAAACTCCCATGATTGATCTGTTTTATAAAAATTTCTGGTGAGCCGGAAATTCTTTCCTCCATTTTCAAACCACAGAGTTCCTCCAAAAACAGCAGGATTTTCCCATGGCTCATACATACTGTAAATATCTGTTCTGGCGGCTTTTCCGCGCTGTCTCTGAATACCGTAAAACATGCTTTTCAGAAACGTATGCACCGTTGTTTTTCCGCTCTCATTTTCACCGTAAAGCACATTGATACCAGGAGAAAGTTCCATGGTTCTGTCATGGATTTTTCCAAAGTTTTTTATTGTAAAGCGTTTAATGATCATATCTTTTTTCATATTATCTCTGCCACAATCTATATTTTACATACAAAACAATCTTTTACATAAATATCTGCATCAAGCATCTTTTTGTTTCATTGCATCATCTCATCAGTGCCGGAGTATGTGAAAATTCCTTCTTAGAATCTGTCAAAAACAATTTTCAAACATACTCTGGTACATCAATGATCTGCACCACTGATGCCCTTTTATTTCAGATTCATACCGGTTTCCAATAATGCCTGAAGTCCGTAATAAAGCGCTTTCTCCTCCACCAGTGTCATGTCCTTTTTGAGAAAATACGCGATGTAATCGCCTACCAGCGTACCGCTGTACCTCCTGGAAAGAGCTTCCAGATCATAGGCCGGACGGGTCTCATCCAGAATTTCCGCCACATTCCCTAAAGCTCTTAATTTTTCCGGAAAAAGAAGCGTTTCCGGAGCATGCCAGCCCTGCAGGACTACTTTGTAAATGTTCTTCCCTCCGCGCTTCATAATATCCATTTTCATCATCTCTTCCAGAGAGTACTGGGTAGAATCCTCCCGTACGGTAAGCACCAGTTTCTGATAAGAACGGCACGCAAAAGGTACAAATCTTGTACGCACCTGTCCGTTTTCAAACCGTCCTTCTATATATCCGTGCTCTCCCATATCATTTCTGTCGATGGGCTCCAGCGCCCCGCTGTAAGCCATTCTGTCCCGGATCAGAGACTGCGGCTTATGAATATGTCCCATGGCAATATAATCAAATCCTGATGCGCCAAGAGCTGTCCTATCCATCGGAATATGCGTTTCATCTCCGCCGTGGGCCAGAAGTACATGAAATCCATCCTGCATTTCCGGTTTCAGCGAATCATACAGGGGTTCCCGGATTTCCCGATGTTCATAGCTGAGTCCGGTCACATAAACATCCAGTTCTCCGGCTTTTACCACCATCGGAGATTCCCGTTCAAAAAATACCACGTTTGGTTCCCACGGAAATCCGCGGTAAAAAGAATCCTGTGCCAGATAATCGTGATTACCCGCCATCATAAAAATCTGTGTGTCCGGAATTGTAGAAAACAGATAATTGACTTCCTTCAGTTCCCGCAAAAGAGGCTGACGGTGGAACAGATCTCCGGCTATAAATAACAAATCCACCGGATTCTTGCTGATCGAAGCAATCACCCGGCGGAACGTTTCCCAGATCTCTTCCTCCCGCTCCCTGCTCCACGGGCAGCCCCTGTCCGGAACCGCCCCCAAATGCACATCTGCAAGATGAATAAATCTAATCATTCAAAATAACTCCTTATAAATCACAATTCTTCACTGTTCTCGGAAATGGAACCACGTCACGGATGTTGCCCATTCCTGTAAGATACATTACGCAGCGTTCAAAACCAAGACCGAATCCGGAATGACGGGTAGAACCATATTTGCGAAGATCTGTGTAGAATTCATAATCCTCTGCTTTCAGTCCAAGCTCATCCATACGGTTTTTCAGCTTGGTGTAATCATCTTCTCTCTGGCTTCCGCCGATGATCTCACCGATGCCCGGAACAAGGCAGTCCATTGCTGCAACTGTCTTATTGTCATCGTTCATCTTCATATAGAATGCTTTAATTTCCTTCGGATAATCTGTAACAAATACCGGTCTCTTGAAGATCTGCTCGGTCAGATAGCGCTCATGCTCTGTCTGCAGGTCACATCCCCAGAATACTTTGTAATCAAATTTATCATTATTCTTCTCAAGAAGTTCAATCGCTTCTGTATAGGTAACATGTCCGAATTCAGAATTTACCACATGATTCAGACGATCCAGAAGTCCCTTGTCCACAAAAGAATTGAAGAAGTTCATTTCTTCCGGAGCATTCTCCAGCACATAGCGGATCACATATTTCAGCATGGATTCTGCAAGATCCATATTGTCCTGAAGATCTGCGAATGCACATTCCGGCTCAATCATCCAGAATTCTGCCGCATGACGTGTGGTATTGGAATTCTCGGCACGGAACGTCGGTCCGAAGGTATAAACATTGCGGAATGCCTGCGCAAAAGTTTCTGCATTCAGCTGTCCGCTTACTGTAAGATTCGTCTCTTTGCCAAAGAAATCCTTACTGTAATCTACATTGCCCTGGTCATCCAATGGCGGGTTTTTCATATCCAAAGTGGTGACCTGGAACATCTCACCTGCACCTTCACAGTCACTTCCGGTGATCAGCGGAGTGTGCACATATACAAAGCCTCTCTCCTGGAAAAACTGATGGATCGCATACGCACAGAGAGAACGTACGCGGAACACAGCCTGGAATGTATTGGTTCTCGGACGAAGATGCGTCATTGTTCTCAAAAATTCCATGCTGTGGCGTTTCTTCTGAAGCGGATAATCCGATGCGGAAGCACCTTCTACGGAAATCTCCTGTGCCTGGATTTCAAACGGCTGTTTCGCCTGAGGGGTTGCTACCAGGGTTCCCTTTACGATAATGGCAGAGCCAACATTCAGCTTGCAGATCTCTGCAAAATTCTCCATCGTATCATGGTATACAATCTGCAGTGTTTCAAAAAAAGATCCGTCATGAAGCACGATAAACCCGAATGTCTTGGAATCTCTGACGCTGCGCACCCATCCACCGACGGTAACCTCTTTATCCAGGAATTTCTCCCGCTCTCTGTAAATTTCTTTTACTGTAGTAAGTTTCATAATCTATTCCTCTTTCTCTTAATAATCACATAAGGCGAAACAGTCCGCAATATGCAAAAAACTGTCTCGCCTTATAGTATAGACGATTCACGTCCTCAGTGCAAGGCGTAATCCATATTCTGGTTAAAAAATCCCTTCTGTTACAGGTTACAGTGACTGTGCTTATCTCACTTTCAGGAAGCCGCAGCCCTGTTTCCGCCATTTATCAGCCGTTGATTACATCCATGCAGTATTTATAAATCCTCTTATAAGTCTTCGTGGTATAATGCAGACCATCATCAATACCCTCGTCCGCACCATATCGGTTTCTGTCCGTACCAAAACCGGTCTGCAGCAAATAGTGATAGGTATCCATGTAACTGCATACTGCTGAAGAACCACTGCAGAGATTTGTCCGAATGATATTGTTAAAATTCCGCACATCGGCTTCCAGTCTTGCTTTATTCTGCCCAAGAGCCTTGATCATCTCATTATTGATCGGATTTACAGACATATAATACAGAACACATCCTCGGTTCTTCAGTTCCGGTGCAATGCTCCGCAGATAAGTCACATAGCTGTACGCATTACCGAGATCATTGACTCCCAGATTAAAGATGACAAGCGTTTTTGGGGAAAGAAGATCGGCACTGCCATTTCCCACCTGTCTGAGAAGTTCTTCATATCCTTCATTCTGCAGCCAGGTAAGACCCTCGCCTTCTTTACAAATGAAACGGATACCATTCAGCAGATTGTTATTTCCCGGTTTATCCAGCGTATTTTTCATACGGTTCGTTCTGGAATCACCCACAAAAATCACCTGATCATATGCCTGCAGGTTCGCCTGAGGAAGTTCTGCACAGGAATAATCCGGTTCTGTTCTGCGGTCGAAAACCACTGCATAAAATTTCATCGTACCCCGGACATTGGATATGGTTTCTCCCACTTCATATTCCGGATTGACACTCTGTCCGGAAGACTTCGACCATCCCATCATCGTATAATTTGTGGCATTCTTCACACCCGGGAAGGTAAAAGATGCCCCTTCTGCCAGTGTATAAGTCTTATAAACCGCTCCGCTCTTCTTATGAAGAATGACGGTCGCTGCTTTTGTATACACTGCGTACAGATTTACATTTTTGGTGACTTTCAGCTTCGTACCAACTTTATAGGAAGCGGAAGAAGCATTCTTTTTGGTACTCCAGCCGACTCCCACATATCCGCTTTTGGATGGCAGGGAAGGCAGCGTAATGCTGTTTCCGGAAATTGCTTTTTTGTTTAATGCCTTAAATGCACTGCTTGCCGTGCCTGTCGCAGAATAAAACGATACCGTATAATATACATTTTTTTGACGAACGGCATAAAAGGTCATATTTGCCGTTACTTTTACCTTATCGCCGGCTTTGTACTGAGCAGTCTTTCCTTTTTTCACCGTCGTCCATCCCAGGTTCTGATAGCCGGATGCTTTCGGAACCTCAGGAAGAGTCACATAAGAACCTCTGTAGATTTTTTTCGCCAGAGCTGTATAGGCCTTACTGGTGCTTGTGCCGCTGTTGTTGTTAAATTTCACGGTGTATGACGGCAGTTTTTTGCGCACCGCATACAGAGTAAGATTACCTTTGACTGTGATAGTCTTGCCGGCGGAATAAGCAGCTGTTGAAGCATTTTTCTTTGTACTCCATCCAAGACTGCTGTATCCATTCTTCGATGGAACCGAAGGAAGCTTAATCCTGGTACCGCTGGAACTGAGCACTGCCACCCTGGTGGTCAGCGCCTGAAAAGCCGAGCTGGAAGTACCGGTCGATTCCAGAAATGTCACTGTTTTTACTCTGGATTTAACATAACGTACGATGTAAAAATTTGTATTCTTCGTCACAGTGAAGGAAGCGCCAATCTTATATTTCACCGATGAACTCCGTGCTGTTGTCGTCCAGCCGAAATTCACATATCTGCTGCTGGGGATATCCGGAATCCTGATCACTGTTCCAACTTCTGTTTTTATCGTTTTCAGAGGACTTCCGGTTCCGGAATTGTTGTAAAATTTCACCGTACAGATTCCCGCCGAAGAATCATTCGATTCAGCAGCCTGCACGTTTACCCCGAACAGCAGCATCACCGTAAGCAGGATCCAGCCAAACAGATACTTTTTCCTTCTTCCTTTTTCTTTCTGATTCATTCCATCGCTCCTTATCAACTATACATAAAACCCCAATATATAAACTCAGTATAATGGATTTTTCCTTTTCTTTCAAGCCGATTGAGAATTTTTTACAATTTTATCACGAAATTATCACAAAAGTATTTTATTCCATGAACTTTCCGATTCTGTAAAAATAACTTTCCAATGCTGAATTTTTCAACAACACCATCTATATTCTAAAACAGAAAAATCCCTCCTGAGCAGATTTTCATAAATAAAACATAGTACACCGGAAAATCAATGTGTCCGTACCGTACCCTGCTCTGCCTGGAGGGATTCCGTCATTCCTGATCGGAATCACTTCCGCAGGAATAACCTTTCTTCTATTTTACTGCATGGATGCTTTCTTTTCTTACCATCGCCTGCTGCCGGAAAACAATCATAATTTTTCAATAAATCTCATAAATGCTTCTCTGCCCTCCGGTGTACATTTATAAACACCGGCATCTTCCAGAACGTGAGTAAAGACAATGCCCACTTCTTTCTGCAGAATCTCATGGATGTTTTCTTTTGTCACAGAATCATATTTCGGCAGGAATTCTGCCACCCATGCGGCATGTTTCTCAATCTTCTCATTGGAAGCGATATCCCTGCCTTCCAGAATATATTCCTCAAGAAGCTCCAGCTCCTCTTTCAGACGCGCCGGAAGCACGGCAAGTCCCATAACCTCAATCAGTCCGATATTTTCTTTCTTGATATGATGGTACTGCGCATGCGGATGATATACACCGAGAGGATGCTCATCTGTGGTAATATTATTCCTCAGAGTCAGATCCAGTTCAAAGGTATCTCCCACCTTGCGTGCGATCGGGGTAATGGTATTATGCGGTTCTCCGTCTGTCTCAGCGAAAACAAAAGCGTCTTCATCGGTATATCCTCTCCAGACTTCCAGTACATGAGATGCCAGATCAATCAGGCGTTTCTCATCCCTGTGACGGATACGAAGCACAGACAGCGGCCATTTCACAATTCCAGCCTCTACATCCTCAAATCCCGGAATAGTCACAGGTTTCTCAATCGGAGCCTTTGCCATGGCGAACGTATAATGACCGCCCTGGAAATGATCATGGCTCAGGATAGAACCGCCAACAATCGGAAGATCTGCATTGGAACCCAGGAAATAATGCGGGAAAAGTTTCACAAAATCAAACAGTTTCACAAATGTATTCCGCTCGATCTTCATCGGTGTATGCTGGCTGTTAAAAACAATGCAGTGCTCATTGTAATATACATACGGAGAATACTGGAAGCCCCACGGACAGTCGTTGATCGTGATCGGGATAATCCGGTGATTTTCTCTTGCCGGATGATTCACTCGCCCTGCATAACCTTCATTCTCCGGACAGAGAAGGCATTTGGGATAACTGCTTGCTTTGGCATTTTTTGCGGCAGCAATGGCTTTTGGGTCTTTCTCCGGTTTCGAAAGATTAATGGTAATATCAATATCACCATATTCGCTTTTTACAGTCCATTTCTGATCCTTTTTTACACGGTAGCGACGGATATAGTCACTGTCCTGACTTAATTTGTAAAAATAATCTGTTGCCTTTTCCGGATTTTCCTCATATCTGTCCCAGAATTCTTTCTGAACCTGGGCCGGACGGGGCATCAGGCAATTCATCAGACGGGTATCAAAAAGATCACGGTAAACAATGCTGTCCTCGATCAGCCCTCTTGCAACGGCCTCGTCCAGAAGCTCTTTCAGTGTCTCTTCAAGCTCTACATCTGCAAAAGTTTCCTCTGGCTCCACATATTCTTCTTCCTTAAATACATCCAGAAGAAGATTGATCGTATAATTCTTTTCGCAGGCTGGTGTCAGTCCGGTTTCGATTCCGTACTGCACCAGTTTTCGGATACTGCTGCTCAGCATAAGTCTTTTCCTCCTTAGCATATGATTTTAATATTCTATATTTTCTATATAGGTAAAGAATACATTTCCGGCTTTTTCAAACAGGTCGGTACTGTCATTCATACCATACGGCGCCGTCTCTCCGGTTGCCGGATCATAAAGATACGTATTATATTCATCATATCCTACAATCAGAACACTGGTATTCGCTCCTGTCTTGGCGATCACAGCTCTCTGGCAGCTCACTTCATAAAGCACGCTGTCCAGGCTGCAGCCGGTCAGATCCAGAACTGTTCCGGATCCCCCGATTCCCTCCGTCAGTTTCTGAATATCCATCGTTGCACTTCTCATGATTTCCGGAATATCCTCCACGTTCAGCTGTATCTTTGTTTTTTTATTCCCTCGCTCCCAGACATATTGCTGACTGCGATTCAAAACCACACCCGTCTGCTCGTCCGCTCTCTGGATTGCTTCTGCGGGTTCTGAATAGATACTGTCCAGTCCGCCTTTGGCGTACACATAATAAACAATATCTTTCGGCACCTGCGTATCCAGGGAAACTGTTCTTTCCTCCACACTGCGCATTTTAGCATACATGATCAGAGGCTCGTCTGTTTCCGGCGAATCCTCAAAGGCCAGACGGATTCTGACACCTGTCCGGTCTGAAGAAGTCAGTTCTACAGAAATGCGATTTACCGAAGCTTTTTTATTGTTCATAATATTATCTTTTTTCTGCACCTGGTAAGTATTGTCCTTTTTGGCGGAAAGCTCAAATTCCATGATCGTACTTCCTACCTTCACACTGGTGATATACAGTCCGTCCTCATGGTATTCTTTTTTGACATTGCCTTCAAAATCCTCAATCTTCAGAGTAGTGATTCCCTCTATCGCACGGTTATTGGAATCCGTCAGGATATCTCCGTCCAGAATGATGCCATAGACCAGATCCTCATTCATAAAGCCCAGTTCCCGCAGTGACTGCCCTTCTGACGGCATCAGCATCCTCGTATCCAGCGTTTCAAAATCAATTTCTTTAATCTGACCCGCATAATCTCCGCTCTGTACCATCCAGGCTGCGTGCGCATTGGTATCGGACACCACAAAATGATCTCCGTCAATTCCCTCTTCCAGAATCTTATAAGTACCGCCGTCAATGTCAACCAGATACAACTTTCCCGCAAGAAGAAGAAACAGATCATTTCCCTGATTTACATACGAAAGCGTCCCCAGTTCTTCTTTCAGGAATTCATAGGACTCGGTACTTGGAATAAATACTTTCTCTTCCACCACATTCTGGTCATTGTTGTAATGATATACACAAATTCCGCTGTAACCTTCACGGCTTCCCCGGTTCATATACCCGTACAGTACAAAATCCACATCTCCATTATCATCCACACGAATAATCTTCATGTCATGTTTCACACGGGAATCCCGATAATCTCCATTTTCTTCCTTGCGAAAGCTGAATATTTTGACAAATTTACCATTGTCCGGAGAATAGGACCAAAGATCTCCCTGCTGAACAAATGCAACAACACTGTTATCCTCATTTGCCAAATAAGACACGTTTTTGTCCCGCACCCCCAAAAGAAGACCATCTGAGGAAATTACCGAAAGGGACGGTTCAAACACCTGTGCAGCTGACCGCTCAAAATTCAGGAGAAGGATCCGGGATTCTGCATAACGCATCCGGTAAAACTCTGTCACGTCGTAAATTTCCGTATTTCCATTCTCATCTTTCGCAGAGATTTGATATTCCATCGAAACACTTGCCGTTGTTTCATTGATATCTTTGATCACAGGAATTCCCTTTCGGTAAATCTTCGGGCTCAGCGATCCCCAGCTCACCTGGGTAAATTTGGACTTAATAGAGACACTGTTAAAATTCGTGGTCGATGAGGAACTATCTGATTCCAGATAACTCACCAGATCTTCAGCTGTAGCCTTGTCCATGCATTTTTCACAGAAACTCTTCACAAATTTTATGTAACTCTCTGTATTGAGATTGGATCTGGAAACGATTCTCGTATAATAATACACTTCTCCGCGGCTGGTATCCAGCGTGATCTGCATAGAATATTCCTGATTCATCCGAAGTGAGCTTCCGATTTCCACACTGGCTCTCAAATAACTGTCCGAGTCAGAAGCAGTAAGATTCTTCACTTTTTTGTTTTCCAGAACCTTACTTCCGTCTGAGGTCCGGATTTCATAAGAAAGACTCGTTACCTTGGCAGAATAAGGATTCACTGCAAAAGTAAGCTGTTTCGTGGTATCCAGAGGCGTCACACTGTCCCTGGTAAAATCTGCCTGCATCTGCTGCACATATCCGTACATCCGGTTGCAGAGTGTTCCATTATAATCTACCATGACTTCCGGCAGAGAGGAATCATTCATATCAGAACGGTCATCTGTGGTCTCACTATTCAGTAAAATTGCAGTTCCTGCCACACCAAATACAAACACCACAAACAGCAGCAAAAATCTGCCCAGAATTTTTTTCATGTACGCTTATTCCCCCTTTCTTTCCGTTTCCGGACGGGGCTTCAGAAGCGCAGCCAGCGTCGGGGAAACATGAAGTTTTCTCATCATGTCTTCCAGTGCCGGAGTATGCGCATGACGTACCTTTTCTTTTCTGACTGCACGAATCAGCAGATTTTTCGGGGTATGTTCCATATCAATAAATTCCAGAATCTGCGTATCATATCCCTGTTCCTCCAGAAGCTGTGCACGGATTCCGTCTGTCATAAGAGCTGCCATACGTTCCTTAAGAATGCCGTAATGCAGAACCGGAGAGAGCATCTCGTTTCTGATCTGGCGATTCAGTTCATGCTGGCAGCACGGAACGGAAAGAATTACTTCTGCTCCCCATTCCACAGCTTTGGCATGGGCATAATCTGTTGCCGTATCACACGCATGCAGAGTTACGACCATATCCACAGAACTGACGCCCTCATAATCCGCAATATCACCCTGATAAAAATGCAGCTTTTCATAGCCGTATGTTTCAGCCAGGTGACTGCACTTTCGAATCACATCGGTCTTCAGGTCCAGTCCGATAATATTCACATCGTATCCACGAAGTTCCCGAAGATAATAATACATGGCAAATGTCAGATAGGATTTGCCGCAGCCGAAATCCAGAATGGTGATTTCCCGGTCTCTCGGAAGCTGCGGGAGAATGTCCTCGATATACTCCAGAAAACGGTTGATCTGGCGGAATTTATCATACCGCGAGGCCACAATTTTGCCTCCTGCAGTCATCACTCCCAGATCCACCAGAAACGGTACCGGAATACCTTCTTTCAAAATATACTGCTTCACACGGTTATGGGAAAGGATTCTTGCAGGGCGTTCCCCAGTTCTCCAGCCGTCTTCGCCGTTCGTGTCATTTTTTCGGCTGTCTTCGCCCTTCGAACCATTCTTGCGGTCGCCTTCGCCCTTCAATCCGGTCTTCTGTGTATCTGCTTTTTGCTTTGTCCTGATCGTTACTTTGCCTTTTTTGCTCACCAGTATGGTTCCGTCCAGTTCCAATCCCTGAACCTGAAGCTGAGAAAAACTTCCGTCCATGGCTTTTTCCAGATACTCACAGACTTCTTCCCGCGTATAGTTGGAATGAAGCACCTGATTTCCCACAAAAGCAGAAGCCTGATAATAGATTTCACCCTTCAGCTCTACCGGACGAATCTTCACCCGGGAAGCCCCGTCTTTCCGGCGGGGTCCGCTCAGAACAGCCTGAATCAGCTGTTCATTGATCAGTTTATCAAAAAAATCATTTTGTGTTTTCATTATGCCTCTATATTCTCAAATCTGTTCAGCAGCCAGATGGAAGCTTTCTGCTGAACCGTCATAAATTTTCTCATAATCTTCCTCTTCTTCCGGTATAAAAATCTCTGCACCGGTGCCTGCGGCATCTCCTTCTGGAAATTTCCTGAAACAAAAGCACCTGGATCAGATCATCCAGAAATCTTCCCGGAAGTTCCTGCACCGACATTTCCGGCTCTACTTCTTCCCGAATACGGCGGCACATCTGATAAAGCATAAATTTATCCGGATATTCATCATAAAGTCTGCTTCCCTCGTAATCCAGTCGATCGCATTCTTCTTCCACTTTCTCCTGAATTCGTCTGGCAGTTTCCGGATAATACGACTTCATCATTTCAAATTCTTTTTCCTGCATTCTCTCCCCGCTCAAAAGCATGGGGTTTGCATAGGTCATATAAAACGGATAAAATTTATCATAATACATACAAAGGCCCCTGTGTCCTTTCAGAATCATCTATTTCAGTATATGCAGGGGCAGAAAAATCGGTCATATCGGTATCACTCAGCAATCATGCCGCAGTCCGCTATGAAGATTTTCTCCAACGGCGTCATAATCATCCCTGAAGGTCACGGATCATGCGGCTGGTAAGTTTTACACTGTGACGGATTGCTTCTGCTTCAAAAACAGGATAATCCACATTTGCGCTTCCATCTGCTTTATCAGAAATCGCACGGATTACCAGAAACGGCACATGATTCAGATAGGCTGCCTGTCCGATCGACGCACCTTCCATCTCTGCCGCATATGCGCCAAAATGTTCCACAATGGAATCTTTTACTTCCTGGCTGGAAATAAACTGGTCTCCGGATGCAATTCTTCCCTCAAATACTTCAATATCCGGATTAACTTCTCTGCAGGACTGCAGAGCCAGCTTGCGCAGCGCTTCATCTGCCTCAAAAGACATCACTTCCATATCCGGAATCTGTCCTTTCGGATAACCAAGCGGCGTCACATCCATATCATGCTGGATCACGTCTGTAGAAACCACAATATCTCCGATATTGATCTGATTATTCAGACTTCCCGCAACACCAGTGTTGATCACCACTTCCACATGGAAAACATCCACAAGGATCTGCGTACAGACAGCCGCATTCACTTTACCGATACCGGATTTAACTACAACAACTTTTTTTCCTTCCAGAATTCCCTCAAAAAATTCCATGGATGCCATGCGTGAAATCTTCACTTCCTGCATCTGTTCCTTAAGCCCGAGCACTTCCTGCTCCATGGCACCTATAATTCCAATACATCTCATCTGAATTTCCTCTCTTTCCAGATATCTGAAATACCGGATCGCTGCAGTTTCATTTACAGAGATCCAGATATCTAACGATATTATAGCAAATCTTTAATTTTAATCCAACTGTAATTTATCACTACTCTTTAGAAATGTTGGAATTTATCATTTCCTTTTATTCTGTGATGATTGGTCCTGGAGCGTGTTTGAAAATTCAGAATCATTGATTTTTTAAAAGACCTTCATATACTGTGGAAACTTTATGCTGTATCTGGTATAATATAAAAGTTTCAAAGTATTCGTATCTCCTTGTCCGGACAAGCGTATTCATCCGCAAAACGGGCAGAGACGAACACTTACTGTTTTATTTCTATTTTCATTTTATATTCTCAGGAGGAAGCATTATGAGATACAGAACAAGCGGAGTCTGTTCACAGGCCATCGAATTCGAAATAACAGATGACAAAAAAGTTCACAATGTAAAATTCATCGGAGGCTGTTCCGGCAACACACAGGGCGTTGCAAAACTCGTAGAAGGCATGGATGCAGAAGAAGTCATCCGACGTCTGGAAGGCATTCACTGCGGACCGCGTCCCACATCCTGCCCGGATCAGCTTTCCAAAGCAATCAAAGAAGCACTCGCCTGACAGGGCAAGTGCTTTTTTATATGATAGATCCGTCCTATCCCATTACAGATCTGTTCTGTCCCATTTATCACACAATGACTGCAGTTCTCTCGAAAAGCGCTCCAGATCCTTGTTCGGACATCCTTCGTTCTTACGGATAACAGACATAAGTCTGTGTCCAAGAGCAACCAATTTCTCAAATGCACGGGCAGCTCTGGCTGCTTTCGGCGAAGCAGATTTCTTCTGAATCCGGATTCCCTGGGTCTCATAAACAAAGGCATCTGCTGCCAGATCATAAACCGTACCGCTGAACGGTGCCATTGCATCATATCCCAATTCATCACTCAGCCGCTTGGCAAAAACTTCCGTCACACTGTCTTCTCCATGAGTAACAAACACTTTTTTCGGCTTTTTTTCAAAAGCTTTCGCCCAGGTAAGCAATCCGTTCACATCCGCATGCCCACTGATACCGGGCATCTGGCAGATTTCCGCTGCTACATGCACAGACTCGCCAAACAATTTCACCTCTCCGGCACCTTCCAGCAAAGAACGCCCGAGCGTTCCCACCGCCTGATAGCCGACAAACAGAATCGTACTCTTCTCATTCCAGAGATTATGCTTCAGATGGTGTTTTATCCTTCCTGCATCACACATACCGCTGGCAGAAATAATCACTTTGCAGTCTTCATCAAAATTAATTGCTTTGGAATCATCACTGGTAACCGAAATCCTCAATCCCGGAAAGCTGATAGGATTGGTTCCTTTTTGAATCAGTTCCAACGCTTCCTCATCAAAGCAGTCATAGCGATGTTCTCCAAAAATCATTGTCGCCTCATTGGCAAGCGGGCTGTCTACATATACTTTAAAACCGTCATGACCATGAACCAGTCCCTCTGCCTTGATCTGCCGGATGAAATAAAGCATCTCCTGGGTACGTCCTACGGCAAAAGACGGAATCACCAGATTTCCACCTCTGTCAAATGTACGCTGAATCACATCTGCCAGAAGTGTCGGATAATCCGGCCGTTCCCCATGGCTTCGGTCTCCATAGGTGGATTCCATTACAACATAATCCGCTTCGTGAAGATATTCCGGATTTTTGATCAAAGGCTGATCCAGATTTCCGATATCACCGGAAAATACGATCGTTCTTTTCTGACCATCTTCTGTAATTTTCACCTCAATGCTGGCAGAACCAAGCAGATGTCCTGCATCTGCAAACCGTACTTCAATTCCCTCTGCCGGCCGGATTACTTTGTGATACGGACACGGTACAAAATTCCGCAGAACACCCAGGGCATCTTCCATGGTATATGCCGGAATAAACTCCGGTTTTCCCTGGCGGCGTCCTTTCCGATTGCGCCACTCTGCCTCAAACATCTGGATATGAGCGCTGTCCCGAAGCATAATATCGCACAGATGACAGGTTGCATCCGTTGCATAGATTGGACCCTGGAATCCCTTTGCGTAAAGAGCCGGCAAATTTCCGGAATGATCCATGTGAGCATGTGTCAGAAGCACAAAGTCCAGTTCCCCGGGACTTACCGGAATGTCTTTATTCTCGTAATAATTCGGTCCCTGCTCCATTCCATAATCCACAAGAAATTTCCTGCCTGCTGCCTCCAGATAATAGCAGCTTCCCGTCACTTCGTGGGTTGCCCCGATAAAGGTTATTTTCATTACACAAACCCCCTTTTTTTCCGTAAAACATCCCCCTCACGTTTTTCCTGTATAACCTTATTATACACAACAATTTCCCTGTTTAACAGCTTTTTTTCTGAAAATATTGTGCTGTTTTTCTTTTATTTCTTTTTCTTTTACTGTTTTTTCTGTTATTGCTTTTTCTTTTATTATTTTTTCTTTTATTGTTTTTCTGTTATTGCTTATTTCTGTTATCTCTTTTTCATTGCATTCACAACATTTTTTCAATTTTCCCGGAAATTATCTCCCCGGGATTCGATAATAAAAAAAGGAAGTACACCCTGACTGACAGAGGACTTCCTTTTTCGCTTTTGCTTTGGTTCGATTTGTTTTCTTTCCTTTTGGTATTACATTTCACAGATCAATTCCCTGCATCCATCCTTCCCGGAATTGTGGCAGAATTCCGCAATTTCATAAATGCAGTTCCATATATTGATCCACGTCTGACAAAATCAGCCATTTTCCCTGTACAGTGGCAGTTGTACAGAAAACAGCAGACCTGATGAAGATATTATTACTTCCTGAAGTTTATCTTCACAAATCTTAACTGAAATGACAATTTTTGTCGTTTGCTGATAAATCATGCGGACATTCTACTGCTGCAGATGGCAAAGGCAGTTTGCAGGTATTAAAAAACTTTTCTATTTCATCCTTCACACGATATCATGCCCCGCTATTCAGTTGTAAATCTCTGCCTTTCCGTTTGTCGTCCCGGAGTAGCAGAAGAAGATTATTGTTTGCTTAAGAATCGTTCTTTATCCAACCTTTTTACGGTGTAATCTATCACCTCGCTTCTTCATCGCAAACTCACCCTTACAACTTATAATACGAAGCAGCCTCATGAATATCTCGCTTAATTTTTATCTTTCCACCTCTTTCTCATATGCAGAAAGTGACTCCGCATTATGAGCATAAACTGCCACACTGTCACCTTCTATCAGATGTTCCATGCGTTCTGCAGCCTCACCCATATTTGATTCTCTGGTCATACCCGCTCCGAATACACACATTCCAACAATCGCCGCAATTCCTGCAACTTTCACTGTACTGCACCTAATACCCGCCTTCTTCCTCATCGGAATCACACGGTTCCTCAACTCAGCTTCGGGGTTTTTCTCCTTTTCCGGCTGACCATTCCTGATTTGTCTATCTTCCCGGAAAGCTTCTTCCTCTTTCAGACGCCGCATCAGTTTCTGATAAGATTCCTTCATTTCCTCTTCTGAAACTTCATACTCCTCCGTATCCTCATCGCCGGAGAAAAGAGCCTCTTTCATGATTTCCGCTTCCCTGATAAACTGATCATTGATTAATTGATCAAACTCATCCTCTTCGTATTTTTTCTCCATGTTTTTCTCCCAAAAATTTATCTTTCCTTGACAATTTTGCCACAGGGGTTCATAGTAATTGTAATAAACACAACTATTCAGCAACTGTGATCCCGCAGGATACTGAACAGTTACCATAAAACAATGATTTTTCAGGAGGTACCCCTATGAAACATATCGTACTTACCGGTGGAGGTACTGCCGGGCATGTTACCCCCAATATCGCACTGATTCCCACCCTTCAGGAAAAAGGCTACACCATTTCCTATATCGGTTCCTACGAAGGAATCGAAAAAAAACTCATTGAAGAAATGGGAATTCCCTATTATGGAATTTCTTCCGGTAAATTAAGACGTTACTTTGATCTGAAAAACTTTTCAGATCCTTTCCGTGTTTTAAAAGGTTTTGGAGAAGCAAAAAAACTTCTCAAGCAACTGAAACCTGACGTTGTATTCTCAAAAGGAGGTTTTGTCACTGTTCCCGTAGTCATTGCGGCCAAACGCTGTAAAATTCCAGCCATCATCCACGAATCAGACATGACCCCCGGTCTTGCTAATAAATTGTGTATTCCATCTGCTGCCAAGGTCTGCTGCAATTTCCCGGAAACAGTCAAAAGTCTCCCGGAAAACAAGGCAGTGCTTACCGGTACCCCAATTCGTCAGGAACTTATGAACGGCAACAAAGAAACGGCCCGTAAATTCTGTGGTTTCAACGACCAGAAGCCTGTTCTCATGGTAATCGGCGGAAGCCTTGGTGCGGCATCTGTCAATGAAAACATACGTAAAATCCTTCCGGAATTACTGAAAGAATTTCAGGTCATCCATCTCTGCGGAAAAGGCAAAACAGATGAAAGCCTTACTGGTACGGAAGGCTACGTACAGTATGAATATATCAAGCAGGAACTTCCTGACTTGTTTGCTCTCGCCGATATCGTAATTTCCCGTGCCGGTGCCAATGCAATCTGTGAAATTCATGCCCTCCATAAACCCAATCTTCTGATTCCTCTCTCTGCAAAAGCCAGCCGGGGTGACCAGATCCTTAATGCCCGTTCTTTCGAGCGTCAGGGTTACAGTATGGTCCTGGAAGAAGAGGAAATCACAGAAGACTCTCTGCTGAAGGCAATCAGAGAATTATATGCAAAACGTCAGACTTATATCGATACCATGACAGGAAGCAGCCAGATGGATTCCATCCGGCAGATTACTGCCCTGATTGAAGAATGCGCAAACAGATAAACTTATCGTTTCTTACGATACAATTTCTCTAATTCGCTATTCATCCACTCTTTCATTCTGAGAATACGGTTATTCACACCGTTACGTGTGAGACCGTATTCCTCAGCAACCGATTCCGGCGACATTCCCATCACTTTTATTTTAATCAGGATTTCATAATTGATCGGATTCTTATCCCGAAGTCTCTGCAATACCAGCTTCTGGTACTCTTTTTTCTCCATGCGAAGGATCCTCTCCTCCGGGTTATATTTTTCATCGCGGCTTTTTGCGTCCGCATTTTCCTTTTCCAATGGAAACTGTTCCCGTTTCACATATGCTTTTTTATAGTAATCCTTGGCAGTATTGACAGTAGCGGTAAAAATCAGCGATTCCAGTTTGCCATCATTACTCATATCCAGTTTATCACCAAGCCTGAACAATTTACAAAATGTTTCCTGGCTGATATCCTCCGCTACTGCTTTGTTTTTTACAATTTTCATCGCAACTTTCACTGAGAATTTCCAGTATTTCAGATAAATATCATCAAAATTCTCATTATGATTCATCATTCGTACAATCTCCGTCCCTTAACAGACTCTATGCATTCATTTTAGTAAGAATTTCTTCTTTTATTTCGTCGGTCAGCGTTCCCGGCGTCCAGGTCAGACCAACACCATCTCCCGTATATCTTGGAATCAGATGCATATGGAAATGAAATACCGTCTGGCCTGCAGTTTCTCCATTGTTCTGTACAATATTAAATCCATCACATTTCAAAGCTTCTGTCATTTTTACCGCCATTTTTTTTGCAAGGATCATTGCTTTCGCAGCCAGCTCATCCGACAGTTCATAAATATTCGCAGCATGACTCTTCGGAAGAATCAACGCATGTCCCTTGCTTGCAGGGCCAAGATCCAGAATTACACGAAAATCCTCGTCCTCATATAAAGTTGCAGCAGGAATTTCTCCATTCGCGATTTTACAAAAAATACAATTTTCCATAGTTTTTCTCCTCCTTTGTTTTATGGAATACTCCCTTTGTTTTATGGGATATTTCCTTTATTTTCTCGTATTTTGTCGATTTTTTCAATACGAAATTCATTGATTACACAAAACAGCAGTGATACACTTCCTCATGAGGTGATGATATGCAGGCTAATACCACAGCAGAACAACAGGAAAAAGAATTCCGTTTTACCCTTTCCAAACTTTCCCACGAACTCCGTAACCCTCTTGCACTCGTCAGCAGCGAGCTGCAGCTTATGGTTTCCTCTCACCCGGAGATTTCAACCTACGAAGGCTGGGATGATATTATGGATAATCTGGAATATATCAAAGAACTGCTAAATGAATTGTCTGATTACAATAATGCCGGAAAACTGACTCTGTGTCCGACAGAACTGTACTCTTTTCTGAGTTCCTTTCTGGCTTCCTGCAGACCGGCTCTGGAATATCTGGGAATCACACTGGAAACAGACATCCCTTCTCATCTGCCCACGATTCCTCTTGACCGGACAAAAATGCGCCAGGCGCTGCTGAATCTCCTGCGCAATGCTCAGGAAGCAATTTCTCATCCCCAGGGAAAGATCAAAGTACAGGCAAATATACTGCCGGATGGCATACGTATCTCCATATGTGATAACGGCTGTGGAATCACTCACTCGCAGCAGCCGGACATCTTTACCCCCTTTGTTACATTCAAATCCGGCGGCACAGGGCTTGGGCTCCCAATCACACGACAGATCATCGAAGCACATGGCGGTCATCTGGAAATCAGCAGTGTCCCCGATCAGGGCACTGAAGTTCGTATTTTTCTTGGATGATACAGGATAACAGCGAGTACAAAACCGCTGAACATACCTCCAATGTGGGCAGCATTGTCCACACCGCTGCTGGTTAAGCCAAAGTATAAGGAAAAGGCAGCCATGATCACCATCTGACGGACAGTAATATCTTCTACACGCCCTTTACTGCGCAGAAGTACATAGATCATGGCTCCCATCACCGCAAAGACCGCTCCGGAAGCTCCGGCAGAAACTGCAAAATCCATAGATTTCATATCCAGTATCAATGACAGAACATTTCCTGCCATGCCTCCAATAAGATAGATGAGCAGGAATTTTATTTTCCCCACTGTACGTTCCAGTCTTCCTCCAAGTACAAACAGTACCAGCATATTATTGGCAAGATGCTCCATACCAAAATGCAGAAACATACAGGTAAAAATCCGGTACCATTGTCCCTGCTCAAGAATAAGCGGAGTATAAGCAGCACCGCATTCCAGCATATGCCCGATATCCTGACTGCCCCCGGTAATTTCTACCACGAGAAAAACCAGTAAATTCAGAATCAGCATCACTGCAGTCATCGGTTCTTTTTTTAGTTCGTTTTTTATTTCGTTCACAATATCTCCTTTGCATTACAGGATCCGGCTCTTCCTGTCCATATTTTATACATCACATATTGGAATCGGGATTATTGTAGCAGATTCAAAGGATTATGTAAACTATTGTACCAACACAAATTTCATTTTTGGTTCAGGCTAATCTGTATTTTTATACATTTTTGTATCGGAATGGGCTTTCTTTTTACATCAGAATGAACTTCCGGCAAAAAACATGTTACTGAATATCCATATATACTTTACCACATTGTCCGGCAGTAATTGTGGAAATCTTCCGCCAAACTCTCTGTTTTATAAATTTCCTTTCCCGAACATTCATCTGGTTATTCCTTGAGAAAAATCCTGCTCCGCAGGATTCTCCACCTGCGGAGGATTGCTTTAGCAATATAGAAATATAATTCCTCTCCGCCGCAGCATGATTTATTTCTATTGACAAAACACTTTCCTATGATAGAAAAATATATCTTGCCTGTGCAAAATCCACTTCATCTTCATTATGCAAAAGGTATTCCTCCGCACCTTTCAGCATTTTTCCATTAATGGACGTGCCATTTCTGGAATTCAGATCAGTAAGATAATACCCATCATCTCTTTTTCTGATCTTACAATGAATTCTGCTTACTGTCGGCAGCGGAATCACGGCATCACAGGCCGTTTCCAGTTTTCCAATGATTGTAATGTCCTCTTTCAGATAAATGGTTGCCAGTTCCCCTGGTTCCCTGCTTACCAGACTGGAAGGGCCGGACATCGTATTTGATGACAGAACGACGGTCTCTCCAAAGTCAACAGATGCACGATTATCGGTAACGTTTTTATCTGTCTGACTAATCTCTGT
Source organism: Blautia sp. HCP3S3_G3 (assembly GCF_052063365.1). NCBI lineage: Bacteria > Bacillati > Bacillota > Clostridia > Lachnospirales > Lachnospiraceae > Blautia > Blautia sp. HCP3S3_G3. The sequence goes on from NZ_JBQHXR010000007.1 coordinate 52,456, forward strand.
ATTCTTCTTTTCTTTTGCTCCGTTCCTTCCATTCCCTGTATATTCTGATTTCTCCTGTAGGAAAGTTTCATTCAGCGGATACTCCTGACTTCTTTGTATAGGACCATTATTCTCCCATCGTTTCTCCCGACTCTCCGAGCACGTTTTTTCCGTCTCATCTCCTGCCATTTTCTGCCTTCTTTTTTCCTGCACTTCCTTTCTCCAGTTTTTCTCTTCTTTTCGTTTCTTTTTTTGAGAAACAAGATAAACAGATACTCCAATTCCCAAAAATACCAGACCCGCTCCCATTGCGGCTTCCACACAAAGCCACGGAAGATATCCCAGTAGATTTGCCGCCAAAACTCCTACAAGCCCCAGACCGCACAGAACAACGGTTATCACCATTGTTATTTTTCCTGTGTTTGTTTTCTTCTTATCTCCGGTCACATCTTTTCTCTTTTCTGCATCGTATTTTCCTGATACAGATTCTTCCCTGCTCCATGAAACATCTTCTGATGCTTCCGTTTCTCCAACAGTTTCCTTTCTGGAAAATGAAATATCCTGCAAAGGAATTTCCGGGAGTTTTGCTTCTTTTTCCTGATACATCACCTGTTTGATATGCTCCAGATGAAAACAATCTTCCAGAGCACTGCGGTACACACTGTATCCCAGCATAACTGCCTGTGCATCCTCATGATCAAGCTTTGGCAGAATATATTCCGTGAAAGACTGAAGCTGTTCCTGCACTTCTCTCGCATATCCCGGAAGGTAGCAAAACTGCAGATTTTTCTTTTCCACATCCAGAAAGACATATTCCGGATCAAATACCAGCTGACCGGGATTCAGAAGATATTCTCCCATCTCCTCCATTACCTGAAGAAAACCGCCAAATATCAGTCTCAGATCCTCAATCCCAAACTTTTTCTGTTCATACAGAGACACCAGTGACTGTCTGGAAGTAATCTCATAATAAAACAGAATTTTCCCATCCAGCCCCTGCAGTCTGCATCTGAGAATAGATGGCAGTACATTTCCTGCCAGCATCCTTACTTGATACGAAGACGTATCCACCTCCTGATCTCCCTGCAAAATCAGATAATTATGATTCATATCACGTTTATATTCCGCACGCATGTGACTTCCCCTCCTGCTGCTCATACAGGTATACGATGTACCAATACATCGTATACTAAATAACTGATACATCCGGCTTATCCATCTCCCTGGCAGCACAGCTCATTTACCAGACCATGTATTGATCAGTTCCGTGCCAGATCTGAAACAGCCTTGATCGTCCGGATTCTTTTGACCGGACGGATAATCAGGGAACTCCCGCTCACCTTCTGGCTCCAGCGAAATCCCCCATAGGAAGCAATCGTATCCAGGCTGTATATTACCTGTACTTTCTTACCTGTATTTGTCTGCACCTGCAGGTTTTCCGCTCCAAAAAATCCCACATTCCCAAGTTCCCTGCTGCGCGCTGAGGCAGCATCATAAACCTGTCCATTCTCTTTTACCGCTTCCATGCTTCCAACCAATGCAGACTCATATGCAGCCGCTGTCAGCCATGCCCGGTTGTGCACAAAAAAACACAGATACAAAAGCCCGAAAACAACCAGAAAGACCATCGGCATTATACAGGCAGCCTCCACAGTAAAACTTCCCTGTTTTATATCTGATTCTGAGCTTTGTTTTGATTTTTGTTTTGATTTTTGTTTTAACTTTTCTTCTATATCTTTTTTTATCCTCATTTTTTCTACTCTCGCTTTCCATTCCTGTTCAGCATAACAGTAATCCTCCCACATATCCTGCCAGAAGGAACGGAACAAAAGGAATTTCTGTTCTCCTTCCTGCTTTTTTTAATGCCAGTAATATCATGGCGCATCCACCGGACAATAAAACACCCAGACACACTGTTATAAGAAATTCTCCTGTTTCCAGAACAATTCCAAGATCCAGTAATACCCACGCATCTCCCATTCCCACTGCCCCTCTCGTAAGGACAGCCAGAACCAGCACCACCATCCCTGTCCCAAGTGGAATCAAAGCGTGAAAAATACTTCTCCCACTCTGCAGTGACCAGAATAATCCGCCTGCAGCAAACAACAGAACTGCAAGCAGGGAAATCTCTCTCTTCTGACTGTCTGTCCAGGCATTAACAGCCAGAAACACCAAAACACTTACTTCTCTGATCATTTTGTACGTTTCCTCTTTCATCATTTCCGTCAGCCGCAGCGGCTGCATGCATGCTCTGTACCTGCCTCTGATAATTTTACCATACGTACTGTCCTTTTCAGACCGCTGCAGGAAGCCTGATTATGATAACGGTTACTTTTCTGTGTAATATAAACAGTCCCGTCCGGCTTTTGATTCCGGCTGCATTTTTCACACGCTGTATACTTTTCGCCATATGCATTTTTCATAGAAGAAATTTTGCTTCCGCTCGCCTGACTGATTGATACATTCAGATAACTGCACCCCGGATTTCTGTGATACACTCCGCCGGATTCTGTTACAAAAACCATCTCTTCCTCTTCTGTACTGTTATCGCCAAATGTTTCATATGTTTTGCCTGTCCATGCATGTACTTTTATCGCATTATGCATCCACACTCTGGGAAGAGGCACAATTCCTCCGACCGGTTTATAGGAATATACATCAGGTATCGTAATTTCCTCCACACCACTCCCATCCAGCGCATATGCATACATCCCTGACTGTTTTGCTGTCTCACATGCTTTCATGAGATGTTCTGTCTGTTGTTTATATACATTCATAAAGGAAATCATCGTTACCATTCCCAGAAAAAACAGGGGAAGTATCAGTGCCGTTTCCACCGCAAGGCTTGCTTTTCTGAGACCTTGAAAAGAGGTGCCAAAAGATGCCTTTTCAAAAAGAATACTAAAATTTCTGTTCATCGGGGCAAACAGAAACCGAAGGCTTTTATGAGAGCGTTTCCTTTCTTTGATATATTTTTTTAAGCATATTTCCTTATTCTTTTTCCGTTCTTTTTTCTCAGTACTGTCTATCTCATGTCTGTTCTTTTTCCACCAGTACCTGGTTGTTTCTTTTCGAAAAAGCATCTTTTCACACCCCTTTTCTGTGTTGGTTATTCATAACCATATTGTTTCGTCACAGTAAATACCTTCCTCCTGTTTGCCTGGACATCCACAGACGCTTCGATGGCTGTAATGCAGGAATCCAGAAGAAACTGATCTCTTTGCGGCATTGAACGAATTCCAAGTTCCACCATATCCATTCCCCGTTTCAATTTCACATTCCTGCTTTTTGACAGTAAAAGTACCTGCAGATAATCCTCATAAGACATTCCATCTTTTACGCTGTGTCTTCGGGTGTCCAGACTGTCCATTAAATTGGACAAATTTCCAAGTGAAAGCTGCCAGTCTGCTGCTGATTTTACAAGCGGCACTTTCCCACCGTCCAGAAGCTCCCGTACATCCAGAATGCTCTCTCCAAATGCCCAGCATAAAAGCAGTGCCTTTTCGATCACAGATACTGCAGGCGGAATCAAAAATGTGGCTGCTATACCTGCTGCCAGTGCTGCTGCCTGAGAACGCTTCCCCGGTTCCGAAAGTAGGTGCGCAAAATTCACACCCTCCCTGATAATCAGAAGCTTTCCTGCCACTGCTTTTAGATTATCCAGATCATTATCCTTTCCTTCCAGAATATATTCCACCTGATATCCCAGACCTTTGGAAGACGGACGGCGGAAATTCCCGAGTTTCTCCATCAGATATTGCTGATACAAAAGTCCTGATGTATACGATGTGTCTTTTTTCAGAGTCTCTGTGAACCCAAATCCCTTCTGTAGTGTTCTTCCGGAAACCAGAGTTTTTCTGGAAATTTTCTTATCAGAAACACTCCTTCCCGGAGGCAGAACCAACTGGAGAAGCCCCATTTTACGGATTCTCTGAATCACAGTCACAGGATTTACAACGTTCTGGTCCGCATTACTGGAAAACGAAGGAGCTCCGGCATCCCCCGGCCCACTCCCAAATACATCTGCATTATTTCCGCCATTCTGGTTCTGCTGCTGTGCTTCCTGCGCGGCCTGACTGCTCTGCGCTGCAGAGTTCATCTCTGACTCATACGACTCCAGCATCTTTCCATTCTCAGCCTGATTACCGCTTTCTTCCGCTTCCTTTGTTTTCTTCTGACGTTCTTTCGTTTGTTTCAGAAGGAGCTGTATCCCCTGACTTCCCAGAGTTTCTTTCATGTACTGCACAATCTGGTGATAGAAAGCTTCCCCTTCTTCGTCTGTTGCCAGCCGGTATCCGGTAAAACCACCCTGAACAATCGAAAGCTTCTGACTGTTCTGCTTCAATACGGGTTCCATATAAGACTTCATATTATCGTACAGTCCAGCCATATGCAGCATTCCTCCTCCGCAGGAACCATCCAGAAAAAACAGATCATATTCCTTCAGAAGACTGCTGTCATACTGACCGAACAGAGAATACAATCCAATATCAAGACTTCCCAGAATCTGTGTCCTGGCAGCAGCCATACGAACAGACTCCACACTGGTACAGATCAGAGAAAGCATCAGGCTCAGTACAAGCGCCAGAAATACCGTCACACTTCCTTTTTTCGTCAATGAAATACACCTCCTTCTGTAAAACCTCTGCTTACAAATCTTTACTTATAAATTTTCACTTACAAATTTTCGTCTGCAAATTTTCTCTGCAAATCTTTACCTGTAAATAATACCTGAAAGTCTTTGCTTACCAATCATTGCCGAAGATCAAACTGCATTACTCTGCTTTGTGATCTTGGATAACAATTTATTGACAAGGCTGGTAAGCTGATCTCTGAAGATTACAACAAGTCCAATCAGTACAACCGTAATCAGGATAATTTCCACAACACCCACTGCATCTTCTTCTCTTGCAAAACTCTTCGCCAGTTTCCAGAATCTGCTCATATTTCTCACCCTCCATAAAAATATCAGAAATTTTATCTTCATCCATAAAACGAGAGGAAAGCCGGTACCATAATAATTGCCATGACCACAGCAAGCATCATCATCATAGGCAGCAGAAGCTTTGTTGCTGCCGCCTCTCCCATCACTCTCGCCTTTCGTTTTCTTTCATCCCAGGCTTCCATCGACTCTTTTTCCAGAAGTTCCGACATTCGTCTGCTTCCTTTCTGCAGGTTTTGAATCAACAGTACCGAAAATGTCTTATACTTGATCTGACCGCAGCGCTCGCCAAACTTTCGATAGGCTTCTGCCTCAGAAACCCCACTTTCCATTTCCCGGCACACTCTTACAATTTCTTCATAAGCATACCGTTTCTGCTCCGGTGATTTTTTTCTGTAATCCAGTGCCATCTTCTGAAATGCTCTCCGCACCGGCATTCCTGCCTGAACAAGAAGAGTAAATTTCATCACAAGTCCGGGATAGTCCATTAGAAGCTGTTCTGTCCGTTTTTTTCTCGCTTCCTGCTCATCCTGCACCTGTTTCACCAGAACTGTCAGTGCTGCAAAGAAACTCAATGCTGCCAGAAGTGTTCCGGAATGATCTCCTGGAATTTCCCATTCCAAATGTTTTCCTTCCCATTCTGCCGGAAGGTAATAATAATCCGGATCATTCTTTTCTTCATTATAGAGAACCACCGCATCTGATAACCTCTGTTCCAGAGATTCCTCTGCGTTTTCCTCTGCACGTTTCTGCTCATCATCTTCGCTCTCTTTTTCCGGAACCTGCACATGAATGCTTCCCGCCTGTTCTCCGTCCACAGAAACCATGAATTTTTCGTCATAGGTATCATCTATATTTTTTTCTAACTGACACCCATTGGAATATACAGTCCCGCTGCCGCTCTGCCAGGTCACAACCAGTCCAAGAAAATTTCCGGCTAATGCCACTGCCAGAAAGAGCCGACGCCCTTTTTTGTCATCCAGAAGTTCCAGACGAAACCATCCGACTTTCCAGACAGCAAATACACCGGAAACGATCACAAAGAGAATGATATGTACTCCCATTCTGTCAGCTCCTTTATACTTCAATATCTACAATTTTCCTGCCCATCCAATATGCAGCAGCATAAATTCCCAGACAGACAGTCATGGCACAGATTCCAAACGGGTTTCCATACAATACACTGAGAAAACCGGGAGAACTGACCTGCAGATAAAGAATAATCCCCGCAGGCATAAGACTCATAATTGCCTGTTCTGACTTTTTTGCTGCCAAAGTCGTTTCAATCTCTTTTTTTACATCAATTTTATCCCCCAGCATTCTGGCTACTTTCTGAATCACTTTGTCCATATCTCCGCCTGTACGCTTTGCCGTATAAAAAACGGATGCAAAATTTTCGATATCTTCCACCTGTGAACGAGCTCCAAGATCGAGAAAAAGTTCTTCTACAGGTACACTGACTCTCTGCTGGCTTTCAATATAATGAAATTCCTTCAAAATATCTTCATTTCCGGTATAAAGCCGTTCCAGATCCCTTGCGCATGCAGAAACCGCATTTTCCACGGAATATCCGGCCTGCACAGCAACACTCAGAGAATTCAGCGCATCTTTGAACTGATAATTCAATTTTTTTCTCCGTTCCCGTATCATCTGCGCCCGTTTCCATTTCAGATAAAAAAACGCTGCCGGCACTGCACTGATCATCACCCACCAGCTCTTATAAAAGAGATAATCCACTGCCGCACACAACAAAATACTCTGTGTCAGATACTTCACAATTTCCCGTACCGTAAAATGATATTCTCCATAATTCTGTTTCATATGGTAACCCCCGCCCGTTCCAGCTTTTCCCGGTTAAGCAGTGGTTCCATCCGGACAAGTCCTTCTCCTTCCTGCCACCGGTAAAGCGGATGAATGATGATTTCATTGTTCTCAAATCCACATATTTCTGCAATTTCCAGTACTTTTCTTGATTTATCCCGCATCCTGCCAAGATGGATCAGAATATCCACGCCTGAGGCGATCTGCCGCCTGATCGCTTCCAGCGGCAGGTCTACTCCCATCAGAGTCATCGTCTCCAGTCTGGAAAGCATATCTCTGGCTGAATTTGCGTGAGCTGTGCTTAAACTCCCGTCGTGACCGGTATTTAACGCCTGCAGCATATCCACTGCTTCACCGCCCCGCACCTCTCCTATAATCAACCTGTCCGGCCTCATTCTCAAAGCTGACCTGATCAGATCACGGATTGTGACAGACGCTGCTCCTTCCATGTTCGCCATTTTTGCTTCCAGGCGTACAAGATTGGCAATCCCCTGAATTTTCAGTTCTGCATTATCCTCAATCGTGATCAGGCGCTCATCCTTTGGTATAAAGTCAGAAAGTGCTCCAAGAAACGTGGTTTTGCCGCTTCCGGTTCCACCTCCGATTACCATGCTGTATCTGGCACGTACAAGAGCCGCCAGAAATTCCGCACATTCTCCGGGCAGACTGCCGAGAGAAATCAGCTTCTCCATGGTAATGGGTTCATCCGGAAATCTTCGAATCGTGAGAATTGGTCCATTCAGTGCTACCGGCGCAACAACTGCATTCACTCTGGCACCGCCTTCCAGTCTGGCATCCACAATCGGCATAGATTCATTTACCACCCGGTTGCAGCGTCCGACAATCTGCTGAATCACATCCTCCAGTTTTTCTCTGCATGTAAAACTCTTGTTCCAACGGCTCAGTCTGCCGCCGCGCTCAACAAAAATCGCATCCGGACCATTCACCATGATCTCCGTCACAGAATTATCTTCCAGAAGTTCCTGAAGCACATCCAATTTTCTCACTGAATAAAAAAGTTCCTGTCTCAATTCCACTTTTTCTTTCAGCGGAAGGCGTTCCTCTCTCACGTTATTCAATATCAGCTCATCAATGGTTTCCAGAATTTCTTCATCACTCAGTTCTCTGGATAAATCCAGTTTTTCCATCAGAAGTCCTCTGATTCTGCAAAAATGATCCCTGCTCATTCCATATCCTTTCTCAGCAATTCTCTTACATAGTCACCAAGTTCACTCCATGGAAGCTGCTCTACATATGTTTCCGGAGCAGAAGGACCGGCATGAAACGGAAGCCTGACTTTCACTGTTTTTGACAATACCTGCGGATAATCCCAGATTCGCAGAAGATTTTCAAACTGCGAAATTTTGCATGTGGAGATCACATCTGTCAAAACCGGCATATAAATTCTTTTACACTGGTCCAGCAGCTGGAATAATTCCTCAATCCCATTCCCGATATCCAGCACGACCACTTCATAGGAACTGTGCATCACAAGCTCCGAAAGCAACCTTTCCCAGTCTTTCCACGAGGTTCCGAGAATATCCGCAGGTGCCTGCACCGGCGGTATGTAATCCAGATTATTAATGGTCTGTATCATACTGTTCATCTTTACCATCAGATTCTGATTTTCCTGACGGACATAATACAGAAGATCACTCAGATTATGATTGAATCCTCTTCCCATCAGTTCCTCAAATCCGGAATATTCTTCCAGGTTCAGATAAAGCACAGCTCTCTCCCTTGCAAGCACCTGTCCCAGGGTCAATGCAAAAGATGTTTTCAGGCAGCGCCCCAACGGGGAATACACCCCCAGTATTTCCGTAGTCTTCTTCAATACCGGAAACTGGACCGGAAGAACGGCCTTCTCTTCCCCGTAACACGCCATAACTTCTCTTATCACATCCGAAGAAGACTGATATTTATAAACACTGGGATACTGATCAAGTCCCGGAGCATGTACCCCCTCCGAAAGAATCACAATTTTCCCGATATCCAGTTCCTGAACTTCCCGGCACATTGCTTTCCCGGAAATCAGCAGCAACTCAATATGATTTTCTTTTCCGTAAGCAATCAGATTCTGTACACTGGTAAATGCCTGGATTTCAAAAGGAATATTCTTCTTCTGATTCAGATAATCCATGAAATTGTAAGCGTAATCCACCTCCAGATCACAGACTGCAAAAATGTTTTTTCTCAATAGACACCTCCTGCATAAAGCACGACACTCATAAAAACAGGTATTGTAAAGTGAAAATTTTCCAAAGTCATGCCTTTTCTGCGATACGGCGTGACTTCTCCTGTCTGGAAAAATCTCTGGAAATAACGGATCAGATATTGAATCCTTGTTAAGAAACTTCCGCAGAAGATCAGAATTGCCAAAGAAATGACTGCTCCCAGTAAAAAAGAACTGATGATACATTTCACCACTGTTTCAGGACCCATAACTCCGCCAAGTACACAAAACAATTTAATATCCCCTGCACCCAGCATACGGAAATAAAACAGACCGCCCAATATCAGTGCCGGTATGATCACTCCCGCCGCAAACATTGGAATTCCGTTTATTCCATCCTGCAGAATCCTCCAGAAAAAAGTGACTATCACAGAAAACAAAATCCATTCATTTGTCACCCGCGAAACAGCCAGATCCATTACTGCAGCAGTCCCCGCAATCACCAGCGGAAGACCGATGTTCAGAAGCATTTCTTCACCGCCTCTCCTTTATCATTGTACAGCATCAGAGTGTTTTCCTGATATTTTCAGCGATTCCGCTGCAGCATATACAACAGTGAAATTTCTCCTGACATTTCTTTTTATTAAATTTTATCATTCGTATAAAATGGGATTTCCCGTCTGAACTAGACGGTTTGAACACCAGAAGATTTCTGGTGAGGCTCATTATAGGACAAATGTTTCCGTTTGTCCAGAGCTTTTTTATTTCTTTTTTCGAAAATTTTTATAAAATTTATCTATCTTTCTCCAATTTATCTGATTTTACAACTACTTTTATTGAGGCTTTTACTGATGCTTTTACTGATATTTCCTTGATGCTTTTGCTGATATTTTGCTGATCTTTTCCTGATGCTTTTGCTGATATTCTTACGGATATTTCTGCCAATGTTTGTTTCTGGAGATGTTTTTATAGTTGTATCTACAAATATTTTCCATGGATGTTTTATAGTTGTTTGCTGCATAAAAATGCGCATATATACATTTTTCTTAAATATTCTTCTTGACCAATCTCCCCAGCAGTGATAAAGTATGCTAAATCTTACTTTACATGATGTAATACCAGCTTTTTCAAACACATTGCAAACCAGCAGTTTATGATCATCCGTAAACAGACCATATTATATTTAATCTGCTCTTCTATTTCACAAACTGCCATTAACCTGCATGGAAACAGGAGGTAACTTATGACTCGATTACTCTGCCTCGGTGACAGTATCACTGACTGCGGAAGACTTTTTGACCATCCGCCGCTCGGCAATGGCTATGTACAGATGCTTTCCCAGAAACTGTCTGAAAGCGGAAGAAACTGGGAGATTTATAATCTTGGTACGGATGGCTTCACCATAAGCCGCATTCTCGACCTTGCCCCTGCGTTTTATCTCCCTTTAAAACCGGATATGATTACACTACTGGCTGGTATTAATGACATTGGTCTGATGATGAATACCAACCGAACACCTGCCCAGCAGGAAACCATGATGGAAAACAGCCTTTCCAGATACAGGGAACTCCTCCGGATTCTTTCCGGCGCACAATGCCCAGTGATACTTATGGAACCTTTTATTTTTCCATGGCCGCAGGAATACGGGAACTGGATCCCTTTTGTCAAAATTTTCTCTCAGGGTATCAAAACACTCTCCGAAGAATTCCATTTCCCCTATATCCGACTGCATGATACACTGAATACAGCTGCCCGCTCCAGAGGAATGGAAACGATCACCACTGATGGCATTCACCTCACCTCTGACGGCCACAAACTTCTGTCAGAGCTTCTTTTCCGGGAAATATCCGTATTTTCCGATGTGCCAGAGCGTGTCTGAAAATTCATTTTCAGGAGATTTGTACCAAATGAGGAAGCATAGCGGGCTATATTGACCGGTTGATTGTTCTTCAATCAAACCTTGCCATGTTGTCTATATACATGTATAATTATGTAAAATATTTGTATATTATAACGTAAAGAGCAAAGAAATCCTGTGCGACAGATGAGGAGTTACACTATGGAAATGAATATCAAAAAAATCGAAGACATGTCTCTGAATGCCTGGCCATCCCACAAAATGGAACTTTATGACGGATGGATCCTGCGTTTTTCCTACTTTTATACACATCGAACCAACAGTGTGGAGCAGTTTGGAACTTCCACTCTTCCATGGAGAGAAAAAGTTTCCTACTGCGAAAATGTTTACAAACGTCTGGGAACACCTGCTATTTTCAAAATCAGCCCTCTGGTTTCTCAGGACTTTGATTATACTCTGGAAAACCGCGGTTATGAGATTCAGCATACCACCAATGTTATGACTGTCCGTCTCCCGGCTGCTCGTCTGGATGCTCCATATGACGAAGTATGTTTCACGGACAGCATTCCCGATGAATGGATTGAGAGCCTTTTTACCCTGAAGGGGACTACCAATCCTATTCACCGGGCTGTTGTACCTTCTATGTACCGGGCAATTCCCAAAGAAACCATCTGTGCATCTGTCCAAAAAAACGAACAGATTATCGCAACCGGACTTGGAATTCTCGATCGCGATTATATTGGTCTCTATGCGATCCATGTCCGTGAAGACTATCGGGGACAGGGCCTCGCCCGTCAGATCTGCACCGGGCTTCTCAAAGAAGGCCGAAAAAAAGGTGCAGAAAACGCCTACCTTCAGGTTGTAGAGGGAAATACCCCCGCTCGAAAGCTTTACGAATCTCTGGGATTCTGTCAATTTTATACATACTGGTTCCGTGTTCAACCCACAAATTAAGGCGCAGCCACTATCCGGCTGCGCCTTTTTTCTTTGGGGAATCGATTTTGTTTTATGTATAAACTCTCAAATTATACAGTCTTTTTTGAAAGAACCGGTGCTACTGTCCCAACAACCATACTGGTCACCGGGCTGAAATACAGCAGCACAGTAAGTACACAATAAATCGGAATCATAATTACAAACTGAACAAGTCTTCCCGGCATGATTGCATAGAAATTATATCCAAGGAACAGAACCAGTCCTGCAGTTGTAAACACCAGAGAACTGAAAAATCCGGTAACAGCAACGGAAATACAGATGCCGACAGTTTTTCCAGTTCTTCCCTTATTTGCAAATAAAGGCTTGAGCAGGGCCGGAAGCACACCCCAGAGAACTGCTGCTACCGTAATCAGAGGATTCACTGCATAACCTTTCATAAAACAGCCGATAATATCTGCACAGAATCCGCAGACACCGCCTGCAACAGGTCCAAGCCACAGACCTGCAAGAATAGTACAGACACTTCCTACCGAAATACGGTAAGCGCCAAGTTCTACAACAAGAACTCTTGTCAGTACCAGATGCATGGCTACCAGAAGTGCCATAAATACTAAGGTTTTTACGTTCCAATAGGTTTTGTAACTATTTTTTTGCATAATAAAAACACCTCCATAATGTTTTAAAATAATAGAGTAGTTACCGATAAATAATAATCCCTCCACATTATGAGATGTTCTCACATGTAGCAACGGGTGCGGAAAATATATCGTAAGCCGCCTCTCAGATTTGCGGGCTTTTCGTTTCATGGCGACTCCCCAGCCTATGAACACTTAACGCATAAATTCCTACTTCGCTATTATTTATTTAAGCCGATTATAGCACAATTATTAGAAATTACAATATCTTTTTATCAATATCTTCCATATATTTCCTTGTTTTTTTTCAGAAGAGAAATCGTTTAAACAAATATATGTATTTTTTTGCGTCAGACGATGAAATTCCCTCTAAACTTTGTTATAATAAAAACACTCAAAACAGTATTTTCCATCCTGTATATCATCCAAACGAATTTGTTTGCTGTTCATGGCATTTCCAATGACAACTGTATGCTAAAAATGTCTAGTACATCGAATAATAAATAACCAGCTATATCACTTGCCTGATTTCTCATCTGCTGCGTTGTCGTCAATCGACGATGCCACCGCATCGCCTCATTCCTCCGCCTTGCATATGAAAAAATCATTCTGCGTGATATAGCCAGTCATTTATTTTTCGATGTACTAGATATAAAAGGTATATCCTGCTTCTTTTTCCGCATACTAGAGTGTGTCTGAAAATTGCTTTCCGACAGATATGCGTCACAATTTGTGGGAAATTCGCCTCAAATGAGAGAAGCATAGCAGGCTATGTTGACCGAATTTTTCCAAACATAGGAACAGAAATAAAAATATATTTTTATTCAGCCAATCAACGAAAGGAGATATCGGATGGAAAAAAATCACAGCAACGAAAAAGGCCAGAATTCAGACAATCTTTATCATGTTTCTTACGAAAATTATCTGAATACGAACGCATGTACAGAATGCACCGGACTGATGCCCAAAGCACCGGACGGGCAAAAAGAATGGGATTCTTATCTGGAAATATATGATTTCCTTCCCATCCCGCCAAAAGATCAGGACAGAAACTGACATGCAAGATACCGGAGGATATCATGAAAAAATTTTTCGCTTCATGCAGCTGCTTAATACTTCTTCTTTCTTTATCCGGATGCAGTCCCGGAGCAGTCATTGACCGCTTTGTTTCCACTGAAGATTCTTCTGTTCAGGAAACAGTCCAGGACAAGCCGCGTGTGTATATGGATGAAATCCGGGGAATTTTGCAGGACTTTACCGGAAGTCAAGTCACCATTCTTTCTGACAAAACCCTATACACCTTCGATGTCTCTCAGGCTTCTCTGGAATGTCAGGGAGGTATGATCACCGGAGACGAAGTCAGCATCATTTATGAAGGACAGCTGGAGGATTCCGATACCAGCAATGTAAAGGCTCTGAAAGTCGTGGATGAGTATCACAAAAAGACAGATCTGGAAGACCGCACAATCAAGGGAACAGTTCTTGATCTGACTCTCAATACCATCACCATCAAATCCGAAAAGGGAAACACAGTAATGTTCCCCTCCGCAGGTACCAGACAATACTACGAAAACGGAATCAAAAAAGGAACTCCTGTTTATCTCCACTATAAGGGAAAAATCCTCTCCACCGACGATACCGGATACAATGCAAATCACCTGAAGGTACTGAGTATTTCTGATATTGATCCACTGAATGTTCCAAAACCCACGCCAACTCCAGCCCCTGAAGAGAATGCGCCAAAGGAACAAAAGCTTTTCTGTATTATCCAGAATGTAAGCCAGAATACCCTTCATACCATCCTGGAGGGAACAGATACTTCTCTGGCACTGGATATGACAGCTCTTCCCTGTTATTTTCCAGGCGGAATTGCAGAGGGATCTCATGTTTCCGTTATTTATACAGGAGAATTTAATGGAACGACCCTCGACGGACTGACGATTCTCGGAATCACAGGCGAAAATCCTGCATCCGAAAAAGATTCCAGGATTTCTTTTCGGATAACAGGAAGCATTATTGGATCAACCTCCAATACGGTCACCATCCAGACCTATGACAATGCAATGATCACGTTCCGTACCGACCAGGCACAGAACGCATCCACCGGAGATCTGGCAATTGGATGCAGAGTACGTATCACTTACAATCCCGCCGCTTCTGCCCAGACCAATATTTATTCCTGTCTCAAAATTGAAGATGCATAAAACAGTGTTCAGAAAACAATGGGACTCTATACGGATGAATTTTTCCTTCATAAAATCAGGAAAAATGATATGTATGAGTCCCTTTTTATGTTTCTTTGAACATGATATACATAATTACATTGCTCTGAACATACCAAATTATGTCATGCACAATATGCCATCTCAATTTCTGCAAAATCTCCGGTATATCTCATATTCCCCATTTTCCAGCCGTGTCCGAACTTCTGCTGTGTCACCAAGGATCTGTAAAAATGCAGACAATTCATCCTCAATGCCCTTACCATGAGGTACCTGATAAGCACCGGCATCGCTTCCAGGCGCGATCATGGCACCTTTTTCATATGCCAGACGAAGATTTGCAGCAGCATGATCCATAATTGGACGGATCACACGATCTTCGTATCTGCCGCACCCCATCAGATTTCTCACAGTCACCAGCGTGGGAACCCATACCGTTCTGCTCTGTGCAAGCATCAAAACGGTCTCTTCATCCATATAATTTCCATGCTCCACACTGTCGACACCTGCCTCCAGCGCAGCCTGCACCCCATATACACCATTTGTATGGCTCATGACAGCAAAACCTTCTTCATGGGCAATATGTGCCATCTCTCTGACTTCAGCGGCTTCCAAAGGTGTTCCAGTCACTTTTCCATGGTTATCAAAATCCAAAAGCCCCGTGGTCATGATTTTGATAAAATCAGCCCCTTCTTCACGCGCTTCCAGTACTCTCTGATAATACTCTCTCAGATTTCTGAAACTTCTCCCCACAATCGAACCATAATGTCCTTCTTTATGAATGGCAAAAACAGGCGTACGATAGTCAATCCCATATTCCGGGGCAAGTTCTTTCGCACGCCGTGATACTCCATAAGAGTCACCGCCATCTCTCACAAAGCTTACTCCCACATCCTGATATGCTTTCAGATGCCTCCGTATCACGTCGTCCTGTACCTGTTCTGCATGAAGTTCTACTGCTTTTCTGTAATTTTTCCCATCCATAATGATGTGTGCATGACATTCTCCAAACATTTTCTTCACGCTTCACTCACCTGGTTTCCAAAAAAATTTCTGATTTCTTTTTCTCCCGCCTGCACGGAGCCCTGCACAAAGTTCGGCTTACCGCCGCCTCTTCCCTGAAGAGCCTGATTCATATCTTTCGTCAGCTGACGAAGATCTCCATCGGTCTGCCCCATAGCATATTTATAGCTTCCGTCAGGATTTCTGGAAAAGACCGCACATCTTCCTCCGCAGCTCTGCATTACTGCATCTGCCAGTCTTCGCACACTGTCTGCCTCCAGCCCTTCCTGAAACAGAAGTACATCACCAGCACCTGCACATCTGGCTGCTTCGCCTGCAAATACTTTCTCCTCCATGCGGTTCACCTGCCCTTTCAAACGGAAATTCTCTTCCGCAAGGCGTTCTACCGCCGCTGCTGTCTGTGTAGGTTTAGCAGACAGGCAGACAGAAACACGATGATTCTGTTCGTTTACCATATTCAGATAATCCAGAACTCTCCGTCCGGAAATCATTTCCATTCTGACACCTTCCCGGAATTTCACAACAGAAAGAAGCTTCACCATTCCAATCTCTCCGGTATGCGTAACATGAGTGCCGCAGCATGCACAGAGATCGGAACCGGGAAACCGTACAATCCGTATTTTTCCTGTCAGTTCCTTCTTACTTCTGTATGGAAGTTCCTTCAGTTCTTCCGGCGATGGATAGGTAATTTCCACCTGACTGTCTTCCCATATTTTCTCATTGGCCTTCGCCTCAATCTCTGCCATCTGTTCTTCATCCAGCATTCCATTAAAATCGATTGTGATCACATCGCTTCCCATATGAAAACCAACATTGTCATAACCAAAAGCTTCGTGAACCAGTCCGCTGACGATATGCTCCCCGGAATGCTGCTGCATCAGATCAAACCGGCGCTCCCAGCAGATCCTGCCCGTTACTTCCGTGCCTGGCTGAAGCGGAATATCCGTATAATGCAGAAGTTCTCCATCTTTTTCATGAACTTCTTTTACCTCTGCTTCATTCAGGTATCCTGTATCACTCGGCTGACCGCCTCCTTCCGGATAAAATGCACTCTGGTCCAAAAGGATATGATATCCTTTTTTGGCCTCACGGCATTCCGTTACTGTGGCATGAAATTCTTTCCTATATACATCTTCATAATACAAACGTCTTGTCTCTGTCATGTTTTTCTCCCTCTGCAGTCATTCCTCCCGATATCCTGTCGGGATTTTTCCTTTTTTCTGGTAACAGTATAGACCATCCTGAAAAAAAAGCCAAATAAAATTTATTTTTTGAAGGGAATCACCAAACCTCTGCGTTATAATATATGAACGGGGAACGAAAGGGGGCTGATTCTATTACATCCGAACAGTATCTGGAATATCTGATAGATCATTATCAGAATCTTGTGTATTCCATATGTTTAAAATCTGTAGGCAATCCATTTGACGCAGAAGATTTGACACAGGAAGTATTTTTGTCAGCCTATAAAAATCTTTCCCGCTTCGACGGCACTTATGAAAAAGCATGGCTTGGTAAAATTGCTGTCCGAAAATGTCTCGATTTTCTGAAGTCATCCGGAAGAAGAACCATGCCGGCAGATGATACCTGTTTTTCTCAGCTTCCGGATAAGAATCCTTCTCCTGAGGATACATGTCTTGCCAATGACGCCAATTGCCATATCCGTCATCTTTGCAGCCAGCTTCGCAGTCCCTACCGCGAAGTTGCAGTCTTGCATTTCTGTGATGAACTTTCTGTTGTCGAGATTGCCAGACGCAACGGCAAGAATCCCAAAACAATCCAGACCCAGCTATACCGTGCAAAGGCAATGCTGAAACAACTTCTGGAAGATGAACATTCACCACACGGGCAGAACAGACCACACAAAAGAGCTGATTACCCGCTGCATAATCAGAAAGAAAGGAGTGGATAAAACATGCATATCTCGCAGGAAGAATTAAACAGCTTTCAACAGCTTTCTGATTCTATGAGTACAGAAGAAACGATTGCTTTTCTGGAACATATGGAGCATTGCGATTACTGTCTGCAGCATATGCTTGATCATGAAAAAACATTTCAGGCAGCACAGGCACCGGCATACCTTAAGGAGCAAATTCTTACAAAAGCATCCACCCCTTCCGTACAGGCAGACAAAACCATTCATACGGTTTCGTACCGTATGCAGCTGTTCTATTGCGGACTGAAAACCGCCGCCGGAGTACTTATGGCACTATTCCTTCTGTTCAGTGTAACAAAAGTAGATTTTGCCAGCATTACACCCGAAATTACCACACAAAAAGAACTCCCGGTTATCCCTTCCGGCACACAGAAATCTCAAAATTATCTCCAGGATTTCTCCCGGAAGATCAATCAGAATCTGAATGAAGGTTCCGATACACTGGCTGGGTATTTAACCGAATTTTCCAACAAAATCATCAATGGAGGCAGATAACATGACAAAACAAAAAAAAGGTTTTTGGACTTTCATCTTTTCACTGATTCCCGGAGCCGGAGAAATGTATATGGGATTTCGTAAACAGGGTATCAGTATCATGCTGCTGTTCTGGGGCATTATCGCAGTTGCATCCGGAACAAGTCTGAACTGGATCATCATGCTCCTTCCCATTCTCTGGTTCTACAGTTTTTTCAATGTACACAACCTGAAGTCACTTTCTGAAGATGAATTTTACGCAATTGAAGATAATTATGTTCTTCATCTGGATCAGGTTATCGGAGATGCTGATCTTTTTGTAAGTAAATACCGTACGATTGTAGCTGTTTTGCTGATTTTTTTCGGAGTTTCTATTCTCTGGTCCAATTTTACAGAGCTTTTATACTGGATTCTCCCATCACGACTGGCAGATTTCATCAGCAATATCACCTACCGGCTTCCGGAAATTGTCATTGCTGTAGCTATTATCATCGCAGGATGCTACATCCTTTCTCACAAAAAAGAACAGCTGGACAATGACTATAAAGATTCACAGCCGGAAGAGCACTACTGGGAGCCTTATCGTCCCTTCCAGCAGTCTGCGGATTCCAATACCGCTGCTGCCACCGGCAACTATCCGGAACATTCAGCAGCTACAGCAGACAGCACCGAACCTGCAGCAGCTGTACCAGCAACTGCTCTATCCGAAACAGTATCTGAGAATTCGGAAATACCTGCTTCCAGGCGTGGATAACGCCAGAATCAAACAGCCCGCCCAGGTCATCATTCACGGCCTGGCGGGCTTCTTTAGTATCTTTTGTATCCTTCACAACTCCTGCATCTTCTGCCATCTGCTGTTCACCGGAAAAGACGGCTTCCCATTCTTTCGCAACTAATCAATCCTTCATAAGCACCGAAACTTCCCCATATGACAAAACAGAAATCGTCCCGTCCTCTTCCTCTACCCGCAGGCATCCGTCCGGACAAATATCCAAAGCTCTGGCATGACGGCTCCGACTGCCGTCCATAATCGTAATTTCTCTTCCGGGTATCATATTATGTTCAACATATACACTGGAAAGTTTCAGATGCGCAGTTTCCTCCAAGAGAAAATTAACTATTTCAGCGGTCAGCAAATTCCGGTCAATTCCGGATGCAGATGTCTCATCCGGATAAAGTGCGCCGGCAATCCCCTGCAATTCCTCCGGATATCCCACAGCCGCACAATACAGGTTCAGACCGATTCCAACGATTGCATATTCAATATTGCCGCTCTCAAAATCCGTAATCGCTTCTGTTAAAATACCGCAGACTTTCCGTCCATGGAAATAGAGATCATTTACCCATTTGATATCCAGACTGATGCCGCAAACCTTCTGTACAGCCTTATACACTGCAACAGCCGCTGCTGTAGTCAGAAGCAGACTTTCCTGAAGCGTTTCTCCCTTTGGTTCCAGAACAACACTCAGGTAGAGTCCGGCATCTTCCGGAGAATAAAAGCTTCTGCCCCGCCTGCCGCGACCTGCCGTCTGCTGCTGTGCGATCACAAAAGATCCATGCCCTGCCTCGCCGCTGACTGCCGCCTGCTTGGCAAGCTGATTGGTAGATCCGGCTTCCCTGTATAATTTCAGATATACATCCGGCCGATTCAGATAAAGCCGAATCCCTTCCACAGACAGTCGGTTACTGTCTCGGCTCAGCATATATCCTTTATTAGTTCCCGCCTCAATCGCATATCCCTCCTCGCGAAGAGCTTTCACCGCCTTCCACACAGCTGCTCTGGTACACTGGAGTTCTCCCGCAAGAGCTTCGCCCGATAATATTTCTCCTTTATGCTGTTCCAAAAGTTCCAAGAGCCTGGATTTTACCGTCATAAAAATACCTTTTCCTCCTGTATTTCTATTTCTGTTTTCTTATTCTTGTTTTCTTATCTCAGTATTCTCATTTCTGTTCTCTGTACTGTTCCAGAGCGTGTTCAAGAAACTCTTTATATTCCTTCCTGACATTCTCCGGAGAGGAGATCACTACCCCTGCTCCAAGTCCCGCCAGCCAGCCAAAAAACTGACTGCTCACATTCACACGTACCTGAACTGCAAAGTGTTCTTCGTCCTGTTTATGAATCATCACATCATGCCCAAACCGGTCAATGACCACTCCTATAAGAGGATTCTCAAACACCAGCCGGACCGACTCTTCTCTTCCGCCAAACATTCCGAACGTGCCGGACGTAAATTTCGCCGGATCAAAATTCCGGAAAAATTCTTCTCCGCTGCGCAATTCTTTCTCAACAGAAATGCTGAGCATTTTATCCACACGATAATGCTTGACAATTCCACTGTTCTCATCAAGTCCCACAAGATAATAATTTTCATCCTTCCAGATCAGTTCCCATGGACTGATCCGGTATCTCTCCCCGTCTTTCTTCAGACGCATCTCTTTGGATACTGTCCACTCATAATACTGAAAGCTGATCTGGCGGTTTTCGGAAATTGCCTCATGTATGCAGTCAATATTATAATAAACACTCTCATTCATCGTCTTCACACGGCTTCCCACATACACCTGCCGCTGAAGTTTCTTAGCCTCGTATTCACTTGTCAGACTTTCCAGTTTACGAATCAGCTGACGTGATTTTTTTTGCGTGATAAATTTCGATGACTGAACTGCATCTACCAGAAGCTTCAGTTCAGCCATCTGAAATTCCCGGCTGGCAAGAAAAAAGCCGGACGGTTTCTCTCTTCGGTTCACAATATCCATTCCATAAATGCGAAGCATCTCAATATCATCATAAACAGTCTTGCGCTCTGCTGAAATTCCATAATCTCCCAGATACGCGATCAGATCATTAACTGTAAGCGGATGCTGTTCATCACTCTTTTTACGGAGTGCTTCCATCAAATATATGACTTTCAGTTTCTGACGAAAAGATTTCGGCATATCATGTATCCTCGTAATTATTTGTCTGTCAATCCCGCTACTACTCCAAAATATAATACAGCAAACGCAAACACAACGGCAATCATATCCGCCGTATGAAAATCAATATTCAGGATCATCGCTCCTCCAATCATGATCTCAATCGTTACAAACAGACCGAGAAACATCGCCATGGATCTGGAAAGTTTCCCTTCCTGTTTCTTACCTGTATGCGGATAATAGCCGTTGTCTGCAAATGCAATAATCTTTCTGTCCCTGATTTCTTTCTTTGAACTCAACATAAAATATTCCTCCTCACATATCATATGTCTGATCAAATGTATTCAGGAATTTCATTCGAACATATTTTCCGAACACATTTTCCGAACATGTTTTCTGTATATGGATAGTATCTCACATATTGAGTCCAATAAAACGGTATGAACTTGTTTTTTCAGAACTTTTGTTCGTTTTTTTCAATGTACTGTTCTTTCCAAAACCGATAACTGGAATCTTCTACATCAATCCGGCAAAAAAAGATGCAGCTATTACTGTCAGAAGTCCGGCCACTGCAATTGCCAGACTGCTCATTGCCCCTTCGATCTCACCAAGCTCCATGGCCTTTGCCGTACCGATGGCATGGGCAGAAGTACCCAGTGCCAATCCTTTCGCAATAGGTTCGTGAATCCCAAAAAGGCGGCAGACTACTTCACCGGTCATATTGCCAAGAACTCCGGTAATAATGATCACTGCCACAGTAATAGTCACAATTCCTCCAAGTTCTTCCGATACGCCCATTCCAATTGCAGTTGTAATGGATTTCGGCAGAAGAGTAACATATTGCTCATGAGAAAGACTAAAAAGCTTTGCCAGAAGAAATACACTGAAAAGGCTTGCGAACACGCCGGAAAAAATGCCTGCAGCAACTGCTTTGATATTCTTTTTCAGCAAAGTCAGCTGTTCATAAAGAGGTACTGCCAGACACACAGTTGCCGGTGTCAGAAGATAACTGATGTATTTCCCGCCCTCATAATAGCTGTCATAGTCAACACCCAGAACCGCCAGAACACCAATCACGCACAGTATGGCAATCAGAAGCGGATTAAAAATGGCAAGTCTGAATTTCTTTTTCAGAATCAGTCCCAATTCATAGGCTGCCAGACTGACCAGAGCTCCCCAGAATACCGAAAGATTTAAAAATTCATTCATTTTCTGCGTCTCCTTTCTTCATATCTGATCACAGCCTGCGTCACACGTCCGGTAACTGCCATGACAATTACAGTTGTCAGAATTGTAATAATCGCAAAAGGCACAAACACCGGCCTTAACACACCCCAGGAGGACATCAGGCCTACCCCTGCCGGAATAAACATAACCGGCATAATCTCCACAAGAAATGCCGCAGTTTCTTTCACCTGCTCTGTTTTTAAAAGCCCGCTCATAAGAGCTGCCAGCATCAGAATTAATCCATAAACACTTGCCGGTACCGGAAAAGGCAGTAATTTATACAGCACTTCTCCAACAAACGATACCAGCAGAATAATGCAAAACTGTCTTACATATTTCATAATAATCTCCTCTTTTCTGCCTCATACAACATACAATTCTCTCTTATTCATCCCCGCCGGAAATATTCCCCGTTTCACACCGGCAATGCCACTTTTTCCACGTGATAACTTCCGTTATCAACGGTCACGACTGCCATCGTCGGTTCCTTCCCAAAACGATTATTTCCACAGCTTCCCGGGTTCAGCCACAAACGGCCATCGATCATTTTTTCATAATACTGATGGGTATGTCCAAACACCACAATCTGAACATTTCCAAGGTTCCAAGCCACATCTTTTTTATTATGTACCATGAAAAATTCCACACCTTCAATGGAAAAATGCAGTTTTTCTGCAAGAGTATCCGTCCATCCTCTGTCATTATTTCCACGGACTGCATAGATAGATGCAAGGGGTCTTATCCTGTCCAGAATTTCCGTTTTTCCCATATCCCCTGCATGCAAAATACAGTCACAGGTTTCCAGAATCTCCATCACTTCCTGCCTCAATACTCCATGCGTATCTGAAATAATTCCTATTTTTTTCACTGCGATACTCCTCTCGTTCCCATCAGATTCTGTCTCTTCTGTACACCCTTTGTCTTTATTGTTTCTGCCATATACTTCTCCATTTCTTCAACATCTCCTTATCCAAACAGTAAAAGCGGATGTCCCGGCAGGTTCATCCGCTGCTTCATTATATATCAAGATAGAAATTCGGAGCAATAATATGCTGCTCTCTGCAGGAACATCCATCCTGACATCCGTCACAGCACTCACTGCTGGAACAACACATATAAGTATCTCCATCTCCAATCTGAAATAAACCGGTATACTGCATGGATGTTCTGTAAGATCTGGCTCTTTTCTTACTGTTGGCATGATAAACACCATTGGAGATCAACAGATTTTCCGGCATATACGGACTGAAGTTAAAATAATGAGATTCTGTGCCGTGATGGGGTACTTTGATACACCAGTAATGCTCAAACAAAGGTATTTTCCCATCATAATTATCTGCAATCATACGCATATGCGCTGGCTGTACATCTCCGGTAAACAGGAGATTCCATTCCCCGTCTTCTGCATTCTGAAATACAATACTGACCTTATTCTTGAACTGTCTCAGTTCCATTTCCTGCGTTTCCATACCGGAAAGAAACTGTATGAATTCCGGCGTATTTCTCAGTATACGAAACTCCTTTTCCACTTCCCTGAAAGAAATTTTTTCTGTTTTTCGCATACATTTTTCCGCATCATTTATCATCTCCCAGATAATCCGGCGAAGTTTTTCCGCAATCCCTACGATTTTCTCCCAGACATCTCTGTCGCAGTCTTCTATCCTTTTCAGGAACTTCTCTGTTTCCTCTGCGATCACTCCCGTATCCGGCCAGAGTGCCTGATATCTGCCCTCAAATACCGTTCCCCGGGACAACAGTTCCAGATTCTGGGGATATTTGCCAAGCACACCCGCAAGAGCAAAAAGACTCACCTGATGACTTGGAAGGCAGGAATCTTTTGCCAGATCCGCCAGAAGCATCAGTGCCAGAGTCCTGCTCATTTCCGGCCGGGAAAACACATCCGGAAGATAAATCCTGACAAATTCAAAAGAATTTTTCCGTTTTTTCATCATATACAGAAGTCCTGACAAATGATCCAGATGGAAATGGGTCAGGAGAAGATTTTTATGGGAAATCGTCGACAAATCTGACATTACCGCATCGAAAACCTCGCTGCGGCGCAGTCCTCCAATCCGGTTATTGCTCGTCCCAAAATCCACCAGCAGGTTTTTTCTTCTGTCTCTGAGACAAAAACAATCTCCAAATCCCATATTATACATCCGTATTTTCATCGTTCGTCCTCTATTCTTCCACGCCGTTTTTCATCGTTTCGTCCCCTGTTCTTCCACGCCGTTTTTCCGGCAGATATCCTTCAGACAGCAGCGGTCACAATGGGGTCTGGTACGTGCGGTACATATCTCTCTGCCATGGAACACCAGTCTGTGACAAAAATCACTGCCTTCCTCAGGAGGGATGATCTTCCAGAGCGCCATCTCAACTTTTTTCGGTTCTTTTATATTGTCCACAAGACCGATACGGTTGGTCAGACGGATACAATGCGTGTCTGTAACGATTGCAGGTTTCCCAAACACATCTCCCATAATCAGATTCGCACTCTTTCTTCCTACTCCCGGAAGCTTCAGAAGTGCCTGAAAATCATCCGGTACTTTACCTCCATAATCCTCCATAAGCATCTTCATGCATGCGCTGATATCCCGCGCCTTACTTCTTCCAAGACCGCATGGCCGTACAATTGCTTCAATCTCATCCACCGGTGCCTCAGCAAGAGATTTTATGTCAGGATATTTCGCATACAGATCTTCTACCACTACATTTACTCTCGCATCCGTACACTGAGCAGCCAGCCGGACGCTGACCAGCAGCTTCCATGCCTGGTCATAATCCAGTGTGCATCCCGCGTCCGGATAATCCTCTTTTAACCTCCGGATCACCTCCAGAGCAAGTTCTTCTTTTGTCATCTCTTCTCCTATTCGCAGGGATATTTCATACCCCACTGGCCACGGATCTTATCCATCAGTTTCATTACTTTCAAAGTTTCAGAATGAGGCATTTCATCACATTCCACCCTGCCGGATTCGATTGCTTTCTGACATGCGGTCACTTCATATTCATAGCCGTTGATCTGCTCCGGGACCTGATAACGGGCTGTCATTTTTCTGTCCAGGTCAAAGACACGGATCTCTTCACAGTTATTAATATTCTGAATTTCAATATATCCTTTACTTCCGTTGATCACACCCTCCCGGTCTGTCTGGGCAAGCATATTGCTGTGAAGAACAGCCATTTTTCCATCTTCAAAAGTAAGTGTGATACTGTTCATCCAGTCTATGCCTTTTGGAGACATCACAGCAGCAGAAGTGACATCTCTGATCTCACTGTGAAATACCATCATGGCAAAATTGATCGGATAAACCCCAAGATCCAGCAGGGCTCCGCCTGCCAGTTCCGGATTCTGCATACGCTCCACATGATCCAGTACATAGCCCAGATTTGCCGTAAGAGAGGTCACTTCTCCTATCACTCCGCTCTCCACCAGTTCATCGATCATTCTCCGGCTCGGCATATAGCGGGTCCAGATTGCTTCTGTCAGAAGCAGCCCCTTTTCTTCCGAAAGACGAATCAGTTCTTCCGCCTGAGCTGCATTTACGGTAAACGCCTTTTCTACAAGAACATGTTTGCCATGTTCCAGACACATTTTTGCATACTGATAGTGATGAGAATGCGGAGATGCCACATAGACCAGCTCAACTTCCGGGTCTTCCAGCATCTCTTCATAGGATCCATATGCCTTCTCAAATCCCCATTCGTCTGCAAAAGCTTTGGCTTTTTCATATGTTCTGGATGCAACCGCATAACGTTCCACACTATCTAACCCGGACACAGCCTCTGCCATTTTCCGTGCAATACCGCCCGGTGCCAAAATCGAAAATTTCATCGTTTTATTCTCCTTATTCCATTTTTCTTATTTATAAATACGGATGTCTGCATATGCAGATTATTCGCTTACTGTAATGTAAATCATAGCAGAATGGCGCCGGAATTTCAACTGCTTACCCAAAAACAGTCTGTATACCCCTATTCCGTCTTAAAACTGTTTTACTGCGATTCATAGACAATCTGTATCCGTTTTTCCAGTTCTTCCCCGCCCTGGCTGTACCATTCCTCTACAAATGTGTCAAAATAACTCATGGGCTGTTTTCCAAGTATCATCTGAAGAAACGTATTTTTTTCCAGTGTTTTCAGGCCCTGTGGAATCTCATTATCAGTTTCTGCCAGATATTCCCGCTTTGGCGTCTGATAGTTGCTGTCTACCAGAAGTCCGACTGCTGACAGCCTTGATTTATAAGCAGCCCAGTCCTGCTTGCTGATTTCTTTCCCTGCGATATAGTTCCTGCACGCTTTATAATACGACTGTTCAATTGCGCTCAGACTGCTGGCGGTAATCTCTCCTGCAAGCGTCTTTCGGATATTTCTTGTTACAGTATAAGAAGCTTCATTGTAGTCCACATTAATTACCAGCGGTCTTGCCGTCGGATCCACATTCAGTGCAAAATATCCATTTACCTCATCCGCATCCTTTGCCTCATACCTGGTATAATCAAACAAAACGCTGATAATCTTCATCACGATTTCCGGATGCTCATATCCTTTGCGAACAACCACATATTTGTTATCACGGAAGGATGCATAAGTATGTACCGTTTTGCTGCTTTTGAAATAATAGGGTTCCCATTCCGCATCCGGATCATTTTCAATCTGATCCATCAGAGGGTTGTTCGGAGCCCACCACAGTCCAAAAAAGGCGCCGCACCTTCCATCCACAACCAGATCCCGAATATTATTCTGTGTGCGCAGTGCAAAATTCTGATCCAGAATTCCATCTTCATAAAGCTTTCGAAGCTGCGCAAGACCCTGTCTGGTTTCCTCTGTCAGTGATCCGTAAATAATTCTCCCGTCTTTTTCTATCCATTTCTGCGGCTCTGCACCAAACAATTCAAAAATCGGTTCCACCGAATAATTGCTGCTGGTCGTTCCGATCAGCGACGTGTCGCATACCAGTCCTATGGGTTCTTCTCCTTCTCCTGCACCCATACGATTCCGGACAAATGCTTCTATAATCTCAAATGCATCTTCCAGAGTTTCCGGAGCTTCCAGACCAAGTGCATCCATCCAGTCTTTACGAAGCCATAAAAGTCTCGGTCCATGGTCGATGACTGTTTCCGGTATCGCCATAAGCTGTCCGTCAAACGTACATGCCTCAAGGAGCTGCCCGCCATAACTGTCATACATTTCCTTGATCCGGTCTGTCGCACAATTTTCATAAACATCTGTCAGATCTTCTACCAGGTCATTTTCCACCAGCTCTTTCAGCATCTGACGTTCGGACAGCACCAGAATATCCGGAATGGTCTGATCCTTTACCATCACATTGATAAACTGATTGTACTTATCTTCTGTCTCCATATAAATATTCTTATTCTGAATATTCAGCATGTTTTTCAGGTATCTGGTATAGGCATTATTCTCATAGGTATCCCCGTCCGGCAGATTGGAACGATTTGTCCCGCTCATCTGTCCCAGAGTATAGGTCACAAGCTCCGGATATTTCCCGTAAGGCGTGGTTTTCGCCTCTTCCCAGCTCCCGGAATTCGCTCCACTGTCTGCTTCCTGTAACGCCTCCGGATCGCCGGAAGTACGAAACAGTCCGCAGCCGGCCATCATGAATACAATAGCCACACACAGCCACAAAAATACCCTTTTTTTAATAACTCTTTTCTTTCTGCACATCACAATGTCCTTCCCTTGGTGTCCTGATTTCTACGCGGGTTCCTTTTCCCGGCTCACTGAAGATCCGGATGGCATATTCTTCTCCATAAAGCAGACAGATACGGTCATTTACATTCTTTAATCCATATCCTTTTGCCTGATAAGTCACAAGAGATTCCGCCTTTTCCTGCTCCATACCTTCTCCATTATCTTCCACAATAATGAGAACATCTTCTTTCTCTTCGAGGAAAGAAAGACAAAGCACTTTTTCTCCCTCTTCTTTCAGATCCAGCCCGTGTTCCAGTGCATTTTCCACCACCGGCTGAAGAATGAGTTTAGGCACTTTTTCTATCTTGATTCCTTCATCTATTTTCCATTCCACCTGAAAATCATTGTCATGCATCACAAGCTGAATTTCCAGATAAGCTTCAATATTTTTGATACAGTTTTCCACAGTGACCATATCTTCACCGCGGCTCAAAGCAGTCCGGTAAAACGTGGAAAGCGCCAGCGTTACCCTGCTGATTTCCTTCTGATTGCTGCGGATTGCCATCCAGTTAATGATAGAAAGCGAATTGTATAAAAAGTGAGGATTGATCTGTGCCTGCAGTGCTTTCAGCTCAAATTCCTTAAGCGCAATCTTATTTTTATATACTTCCTTGATCAGGCGGTTGATTTCTTCCATCATGCTGCGGAAACTGCCAATCAGTACTCCGATCTCATCCTCTGAATCACTGGTTACCGTAACCTCCCGGCTGCCATTTTTTACCCGGTTCATATTTTCCGTAAGCAGTTCAATTCCTCTGGTAAGCATCTTCGACAGAACCGGCCCAAGAACAAGGATAATGACAAGACAAAGAACGATCAGGGGAATTTCCCCCATCAATACCTCAGATACCGATTTCGTAATATCCACATGCGGACGGTAAAGATAATAAACCCAGCTATTCTCCTGACTTTTACTGTCTACACATGCACATTTCTCACAGATTTCCTCCAGGAGCATTTCGCCGTTTTCATAAAATTCTGCACTGACTTCTGATTCTTCTGAACAAAACAGGATGCGTCCGCTGCCGTCCAGAACCAGTCCGTCCGATCCGTTTCCCGTAATATTCCGGAACGGCTGAAACACCTTATCATAATTCAGAATCACACACAGCATTGCGCAGAATTCCTGATCCAGATAAATTCTTCTCACTGCAGCGATCTCTTTTTTTTCCCGATTTACCATCCACTGCACAGTCACCCGTTCTGTCAGTTCCCCATACCACCATGCCCCGGCTGCGTCACTCATGGGAATCAGTGTATAATCATGCTGCACCGGTAAATTATCCGCATACAGCTGAATCTGCAGAATTGCCTCATGATAGGACTTCGGCACCGACAAAAGAGGATCCGCCACCTGTGTATACAGCTCATAACACTCATAAGGATCCATATTTTTATTCCGGATGATTTCCTCAATATCCGGAGAATATGTCAGATAATTGATCAGGCTGGTATATACCTGCACTTCGCTGTCAATCGTATTTCTTGTCTGCACCAGTATCGAATTCATACCATCCACTTCGTTTTCCCGGACAAGCGTACTCATCCGCAGATAACTGTACATGGCAAGTACCGTCATAGGAACTAAGCTGACAACCACCAATATGATCGTCAGCTTATAACGGTATTTCATATTTTTAATTTTCAGCCAGATGTTCTTCATCCTCACCTGTTCCTTTCCGGTATGATTCCGGACTTGTTCCATAGTATTCCCGGAAACTCCTGCAGAAATAAGACACATTGGCAAAGCCGACTTTTTCACTGATCTGTGCTACTTTCATGCCGGTTTTGCTCAAAAGCTCTTTGGCTTTTTCCATTCGAAATACACGGATAAAACGATTCAGATTCATTCCTGTTTCTTTCTTGAAAATAAAGCTGAGATAACCGGAAGAAAGATACACTTTTTCTGCCAGCATTTCCAGATTCAGATCCTCGTCATAATGCTGATAAATGTAATTTTTCACTGCAGACACTTCATCTCTGGAGTCTCTCAGTGACCGTTTTACAAACTCCTCATATTCCCGGATATTCTCCTCTGTTACAGTCAGTATTTCCAAAATATCCTGGCAGTTATAAAGTCGCTCCACCTCTTTTTCCAGACGTTTTTCTCCGGCAAACTGATTCTCCTGATACAATTCCTGAATCACATTGGAAAAAACAAATTTAATATACATGGCAGAATACTGGGTATTCTCCTGATATTTTCCTTTCAGACACTGGAAGTGTTTCCACAGTTGATCAATATCCTTACGAGTAATATCTTCGGAAATCATCTGCATCAGATGTGCATCCTGCACTTCCTTTCCTGCTGTCTTCCAGTCATCCTCTTCACAGGAAAAAACATGCTTCTCCGGATGATAAAATTTCTCTTCCATCTGCCGTTCCAACTGGTTGAGCACATCAGGAAGACATTCACATCCCTCAAATTTTCTGCTCACTGCCAGATGAAAACTCATCGTATAAGTTCTCTTTAATTGCTGATAAATATGATTTGCTATCAACTGATAATCACAGTACAGATCCTGAAAAAGGAGCAGAGACTGACGTGCATTCAGGTTGAGATAAAAAAAAACTCTCCGAAGCTCCTTCTGAATTTTCTCCGGGAACGTTTCTTCCGCTGAATCAAAAAATGATTGACCGGTTTCGATCAGAATCGCACAATGCCATCTGTTCCATTTCTCAATATCAATCATCTTTTCCGCACGTTTTAAGAGTTCTTTCTGCCCGGTATAGAGATAATTCTGCAGAAAATACTGCTGCAGGAAATTTTGTCCCTGAAGGTCCTGAGACTCCTTTTCTTTCATCTTCATAATCTCATTTTTTGCCTTACAGATTACCTTATGGAATGTATCCGGATCCACCGGCTTCAATACATAATCCTTTACTCCGTAACGAATCGCTTCCTGTGCAAAACTGAAGTCATTATATCCGCTGAAGATCACCACCTGAAGGTGATCGTTCGTTTCCCGGACTCTTCTGACAAGTTCCAGGCCATCCATATGAGGCATTTTGATATCTGTCAAAAGAAGATCTACATCCTGCGTATTCAGAATCTGAAGAGCCTGTTTGCCATTGGCAGCTTCACTGATCTCACTGATTCCGTCCTCCTGAGAGAGAAGATATTTCAGGCCTTCCCGCTCGATTTTTTCATCATCCACCACTAAAATCTTTATCATTCTATCTCCTGTTTCCCATCATTCATTCTCACAAAATATCCTCAGATAACTGTCTTCAGTTTACCATTTTTTTCACTCTTTGTGAAGATAATCTTCATATTATTTGGAAAATAAAGCAAGATACGGCTGCCGTTCACAAAGAACAGACAGCCGTATAATATGTATGCAGATCAGCCTTTTACCGCACCTGCAACAACACCTTCAATAATATATTTCTGACATACCAGATAGATGATAATAATCGGAATAATATCGATCATAATACTTGCCATCATCGGTCCCATCTGTACATGGCCAAAGCTTCCGCGGAAATACTGGATTGCCATCGGAATGGTACGATATTTCTTGATATCCAGTACCAGAGTCGGCAGAAGATAATCGTTCCATACCCACATCAGTTCCAGAATCGCTGTGGAAATAATAGTTGGTTTCAGAATCGGAATCAAAATCTGGAAATATACCTGAACCGGATTGCAGCCATCGATCAGCGCTGCTTCTTCGATTTCCAGCGGAATACCTTTTACAAAACCGGTAAACATGAAAACTGCAAGACCTGCACCAAATCCAAGGTAAATAATGCAGATATTGTATGGATTATTGAGTTTCAAGGTATCTGCTGTTTTTGCAAGTGTAAACATAACCATCTGGAAAGGAACTACCATACTAAACACACAGAGGTAATAAAAAGCCTTTGAAAGCGCGCCATTTACACGGACGATATACCATGCACACATAGAACAGCAAAGAAGGATCAGCACTACAGATGTTACGGAAATTATAAGGCTGTACCAGAATGATTTCAGGAAATCCATCTGGGTAACGCTGGCTACAAAGTTTGCAAATCCGTTCCATGTTTCACTGTCTGGCAGTGAAAATACGCCTGATGTCGTAATCGCAGCTTCTTTTTTCAGTGCATTGATCAGAATCAGAAAAATCGGATACATCCAGAAAATGGAAATAATGGATAATATAATGGTTGGAATAATGCTTTTTTTCTTATTATTTGCTTCCATTACTGCTGCACCTCCTTAGATGATGTTGCTTTGAGCTGAATCAGGGCAATTGCCACAACAAGAATGAAGAATACGACTGCTTTTGCCTGTCCGATACCCTTCCACTGTGCGCCGCTTCGTGCATAGAACGTATCATAAATATTCAGCGCAAGCAGCTGAGACTGTTTGCCCGGATCACCGCCGGTCAGAGAAAGGTTCTGGTCGAACATCTTGAATCCGTTAGTAAGCGTCAGGAATGTACAGATTGTAACAGACGGCATAATCATCGGAATTTTGATTTTAAACAAGATCTGACCGGAAGTTGCTCCATCGATCTGAGCGGCTTCGATCAGATCAGGAGATACATTATTCAGACCTGCCACATAAATAATCATCATATAACCGATCTGCTGCCACATAAGCAGAATCAGCATACCGATAAATCCGTTTCTCGCGGAAAGAGCCAGAAGCGGCTGTCCCCATTTGGAAAGCAGACCATTGATCAATGTCTGCCAGATATAACCCAGTACAATACCGCCGATCAGATTCGGCATAAAGAATACAGTACGAAATACGTTAGTCCCTTTGAATCCTTTGGTCAGAGCCAGTGCAATGGCAAATGCCAGAACATTGATCGTAAGACTGCTAAGGAACGCAAAGGCAACTGTCAGCCAGAAAGAGTGACTGAATGTGGAATCAAGCAGGATTTTCTGATAATTGGATAATCCGACAAATGTTACATCCTGCACCGTTGTAAACTTACAGAATGAAAGGTAAATTCCCCATATAAACGGCCAGAGGAAGCCGATAATAAATGCAGCCAGTGTCGGAAGGATAAATATTGGCCACCATTTTTTTATTGTTTTTCCTACCATAATAGTTTTCCTCTTCTTTCCTTTTCCAATAAAAGGGGAAGGCAGGATTTTCTGCCTCCCCTTTGTGATTCACCTTTGAAACTGAGGTATGACGAAATTAATTATTCAGACAGAGCTTTTTCTGTTGCCCAGTTGTCAACAAATGCACTTACAACAGCATCCCAGTCACCGGTTCCTGCTGCATATCCGGTAAGAGCAGTGCCAAGAGCGTTTTTCCACTCTTCAGACGGCATAGTTGTGAAATTCCATGATACAGGAGTAAGTCCTGCTGCTGTATACTCAGCATCCTGTGTTACAAAAATGTTGCTGGAAGCCTGTGCGGTTTTGAAAGGAATTGTGAATCCCATGTCTTCTGCCATAGCTTTTGTTCCTGCTTCGGAAGTTACACACCAGTTTATGAAATCAAGTGTAGCCTGGATATCTTCTTCAGCTGCATTTTTGTTTACGCACCAGAAGTTTTCTGTACCGGTTGCAAGGCCTTCGTTTTCATCATCAACACCGAAGTAGATCGGAATCATAGCCAGTTCGTCATCTGCAAATGTCTTGGAAAGTTCACCGTATTCCCAGGAACCATTCTGATAGAAGACTGCTTCACTGTTTACGAACTCATTTCTGGAGTCGTCAGCTGTTTTTGCAGAAAGTTCTGCAGGATCACAGGTGGAATCTGTGATGTACAGATCAAACACATTCTTATAGTTATCAAGATAGGTGCCTTTGATTGCATCTGTATCTTCCACTCCGTCTGCTTTGTATTCATAGTAGATCGGAAGGTTTGCAAGATGGGTCTTAAATCTCCAGTCAGAGGATCCGTCCATACCTGCGGATGTAAATGCACCTTTGATTCCCAGTTCATCTTTTCTTGCCTGAATGTCATCTGCAACAGTTTTCAACTGGTCAAAGCTCTTGATGTCATCCAGAGAATATCCTGCTTTTTCAAGAAGAGTCTTATTTACAATCAGACCATAGGACTCGATTACATATGCGATTCCGTCAACTGCATCTCCGTCTTTTACAGTAAAAGAATCAGATGTAAGCTGAGAATAAATATCGGAATCTTTCAGATCATAGCAGTAATCTTTCCAGTTTTTCAAGCCCACCGGACCATTTACCTGGAAAAGAGTCGGAGCATCGCTCTTAGCCATTTCAGACTGAAGTGTTGTCTCATATTGACCGGAAGCTGCAGTAACTACGGTTACCTCTACGCCTGTTTCCTCAGTGTAAGCCTTTGACAGATTCTGCCATGCTTCATCCTGTTCCGGTTTGAAGTTCAGATAGTAAACTTTTCCTGCCGCATCATCAGCCATTACCGGAATTGCCGGAACCATGGAAGCTGCCATTACTGCTGCTAATCCCATTGCTGTAAGTTTTCTCATTTTCATGTTCTACCTCTCCTTTACATTTGATAATAACTTGTTATCGTTCCTGATTCTTTTATTTTAGTTTTCAGCAGACTTTTTCTCCATAGTAAAAAATCAAGAAACGTGTAAAAAATTCAAGAACATGAAATGTACTTTTTTATTTTATACAGAAAAATATCGGACATATTCTTATTTGATTTTCGCGAAAAAAGGTCATATTTTCCACAATAACAGGAAAATCATGACCTTTTAAGCAGTTACCCTTATATGTATGACAGAAGAAATCGTCAGTCTTCCAAGCCGGCAAAGAACAATTCGTAAAAATCATCTTCACCTTCCAGCATAGGGGAATTCTCTCCGCCGCCGTTAGTGCTCCTCTTCATTGCCGCATAAAATTCCTCCCCGGCATTGATCAGATCCATATCATAGACCGGATACCCAAGTTCCCGACATTTTCTGCAAAATGCTGCAACCGGATGTGCATCCTCCCTGGTAGCAAGAAATTCATTTCTCAGATTTTTATCAGACAGAGCTTTTTGTTTGATCTCATCCAGCATTTCCGCAATTTCCATAGCAGATTCCTTCCTTATATATCATTCATCAAAAATCGTGACGATTTCTCCATCCAGAATACGGTTGGTATTCTTTACAGCACAGAAATTACCGCACATACTGCAGGTATCTTCTTTTTCCGGTTTTGCCTCCGCACGGTAGCGTCTTGCTTTCTCCGGATCCATACTGAGACGGAACATTTCTTCCCAGTCAAGACGTTTTCTGGCTTCACTCATCTGATAGTCCCAGTCTGCTGCACCCGGAATTCCCTTGGCAATATCTGCAGCATGAGCTGCAATCTTGGCTGCAATGATTCCTTCTTTTACATCAGCTGCGTTTGGCAGACGAAGATGTTCCGCAGGAGTCACATAGCACAGAAATGCTGCACCGGAAGCTGCCGCAATGGCTCCGCCGATGGCTGATGTAATATGATCATAGCCCGGTGCCACATCTGTTACAAGAGGCCCAAGTACATAGAACGGCGCACCATGACAGAGTGTCTTCTGGATTTCCATATTGGCTGCGATCTGGTTCATCGGCATATGTCCCGGTCCTTCGATCATCACCTGAACATCTTTTTCCCATGCGCGTTTTGTCAGTTCTCCAAGAGTAATCAGCTCCTCAATCTGGGCAGTATCTGTGGCATCTGCAAGACATCCCGGACGGCAGGCATCTCCAAGGCTCATTGTGATATCATACTCTCTGCAGATATCCAGAATCTCATCATAATGTTCATAGAACGGATTCTCTTTTCCGGTCATTTCCATCCATGCAAACATAATGGACCCGCCTCTGGAAACAATATTCATCAGTCTCTTGTTTTTCTTAAAGCGCTCTGCAGTAGCGCGGTTCATACCGCAGTGGATAGTCATAAAATCCACGCCGTCTTCCGCATGCATGCGCACAATGTCGATCCACTCTTCTGAAGTAATTTTGCCCAGTGCTTTGTGGTAATACACAACTGCATCATAAATAGGAACGGTTCCGATCATCGCCGGACATTCTTCTGTCAGCTTGCGGCGAAAACTTCTGGTATCACCGTAGGAGCTCAGATCCATAATCGCTTCTGCGCCCATTTCCACTGCGGAACGAACTTTTTCATATTCCATATCGACGTCTTTCCAGTCACGGGAAACACCCAGATTTACATTGATCTTTGTCGTCAGTTTTGCGCCTACGCCGCTGGGGCTCAGGCTTTTGTGATTCTTATTGCACGGAATGATGACTTCTCCTTTTGCAATCAGTTTTCTTAATTCTTCCGCATCCCAGTGTTCTTTCTCTGCTACAATTTTCATCTGTGGAGTAATGATTCCCTGTTTTGCGGCGCCCATCTGTGTTGTGTAATCTGACATTGTTTTGTCCTCCTTTTTTCTGACAGAAGGTGGTGCCCCCAATCTGCCTTTTACATTTCTGTATTCTTCATTTTTATATAAAAATCCGGTACTCACCAATCATTGCCTGCAGTCATGCTCTGATCACTGCCGGTTATCCGGAATTTTTATCATGATATTTCCTCTTCGTTGCAGTGCACTCCCGCCCGGAGTTTTTTTATATTACACGAAAATGCGGAGCGCTTTCCTGTAATATAAAAAAAACTGCAGTATGCCAAATCACACACTGCAGTTAATGAAATCTTTATTAACTCCCTACGTTGGCATTATCCAAATCAGGTTACGGGTCAAAGCGATACAGCTTACTCTCAGCCTGCTTCCACAAGCTCCCCTTTTTTAATTATTTCTATTTTAGCACTCCCCCTGCGGCAAGTCAATATTCCTTTCTAATCGCCGCATACGGCTGTACGCATCAGCATGATTTTTTCATATACCGTAAATCCAATACCAATCCAGATAATGAAAAAAGCAATAAAACGATTGCGGTTCATCTCTTCATGGAAATAAAAAATGCAGAATAACATACATCATCGTATATTATCCTGCAGCTTTTCTATTTTTCCTTATCCTGTATTTCCAGAAGTTCTCCGACTTCCACTCCAAGAACCTCTGCAAAAATATACAGTTCATAATCTGCCACGAAACGCATTCCGCTTTCAATTCTGCTGATGCTGTCCCGTTCCATTACAACTCCCTTCACCTGCAGTCTCGCTGCAAGTTCACTCTGGGATAGTCTGTTTTTTCTGCGAAATTTCCGGATCTGTTCTCCACTCACATTCTTCTTTCCCTGATAATCGTAAATCTTCATATTTCCTCCGGATTCTACACATTGTGCTAATGTTCAACAATTTTCTTGACATTAGCACAATTTTCCAGAGAAAATGTGTTAATACTCTGCATCGGTCCAAAAAAGTCCGTGGGGATATGTCAAATACTATTTATTTTCTTCCAACCGGAGCAACATAGATTGCAAATTCATCATCCATTTCACCGGAAGGTCCTCCCGGGAAACCAAGCAAATCATCCAGAAGATCCTGATTATACGCTCCCACTGCACAGGTTCCGCATCCAATTGCTTCACAGGCAAGATACAGATTCTCACAAACATGTCCTGCATCCATCAGCATATATCTGTGTGCTTTCATCCCATAACGCCATTCTGTCCGATAGGGAATCACACTCCAGACAAAGGTTACCGGAGCAGTTCCGGCAAATTTCTGACCTGCCAGTGCTTCCGTCAGTTCTTCCATATAATCCGGTCTGTCCTCCCATAATTCCAGACTATGTCCGGATGGAAGATAGTGATAGATTCCGGCCGGAATCCCCTCTATCTGATGAATAAACAGATATGTTTCCATAGCATGCCTGGAGCCTGCTGACGGTACATTCCGTAATGTTACCTGCTTCATTTTTCCGGCAAAATGACGAATTCCCTGTGTCGCCCACAGAAGAAATGACAGTTCTTTCTGAGTCAGGTTCTCATCTTTATATGTACGGCAGCTTTCTCTCTCCTGTATCAGTTCAAACAGGTTTTTCTCCTGCACAATGTCCTCAAAATCCAACGGGAGTTCCAGCACACTGCTCCCCTTTCCCTCTTTCACAGGTGCCGGAAAAGGCAGTTTCTGCTCCTGGTCAGTAGGTTCCAGACCAGCGTCTGCAGGCGAATATCCTTTCATCATTTCTCTGTGTTTCAGGATTTCATATCTTGTTTTATCATTCATAAAAAATCTCCCTTCTGACGTGCCGGATGTTTTGATGCTTTTCACCATTGTGCAGTATGCATTTGGTCTGTCATCCGTTTTATGAATGCAGTATATCGGATTTGCATGCGAAATTCAACAAGGAGAGGCCACTGGGGACAAACAAAATTCCACTATTTCCCGTCCCCAACAGCACGGATAATCCGCACATCATACTTCTTCAGTATTTCACCAGTTTTGACTGTTTCCCCTGTCAGGGCATCTGTGTTTCCTGCCAGACAGGACGGAATCTCTATTTCCTCATCTCTGAAATTCATGACAAAGTAGAATTTACAATCATCTGCTTTTCTGCAGGTCACCTCAAGTTCCGTTTCTTCGCCAATCACAGGAGTTACTCCTGCATCTGCGGCAGCCATTCCAAGCACCCTGGCAACGCCCGCTTCTTCCATGTCTGTTCCGATGTAGTAAACCTGCCCATTGCCGAAATGATTTCTGGTCACTGCAGGTGTTCCTGCATAAAAATTACTTTCATATTTCGCCAGGCACTCTGCACCTTCCAGATGCATCAAATCACTCACGATTCTGGATTTCGCTTCACTTCCGTCATCAAACACTACTTTATTAAACTGTTCCGGAGCGAGGGCATCCACTTCTTCCACCCATACGCCGGCCAGATCTTTCAGCGGTCCGGGATAACCACCGAGATATACATTGTCCGATTCTCCAACAATTCCACTCATATAAGTTGTCACAAGCACCCCGCCGTTTTTCACATAATTCTCAAGTGCTTCCTTCATTCCTTCTTTGACCATATAAAGAACAGGTGCAACAATCATCTTATATTTACTGAAATCCGCATCAAACGGAATCATGCTGACACCGATGTTTTTGTTATAAAAATACTGATAATACTGATGAATCTGATCCACGTACATCAGATCTACATTCGGTCCGCTGGTGTATTCCAGAGCCCAGTAATTATCCCAGTCAAAAATAATTCCGACCTCTGTTTCATTGACAGATCCAAGTGTTGTATCACTAAGATGCTCCAGTTCCTCTCCCAGCTGCTTTACTTCACGGAAAACACGGGTATTTTCCGTTCCCGCATGCGCAATGACCGCACCATGGAATTTTTCGCATCCTCCCACACTGCGGCGAAGCTGGAAAAACTGAATCGTATCTGCACCATGTGCCATGGTCTGGTAACTCTGGGCACGCATCTGACCAGGTTTTTTCAGAGAATTGTACATCTGCCAGTTCTGCTGGCTCGGAGTCTGTTCCATCAGCATGAACGGTTCGTCCTTCAGTCCGCGCATCAGGTCATGGCTCATTGCGATAAAACTCCACGGAGTATCATAGCTCGGGTAATTATCCCAGGAAACGATGTCCATCTCTTTTGCCCATTTAAAATAGTCGAGACCTTTGTAGGTACCCATCAGATTGGTGGTGACCACGGTATCCGGAGCATAAGAATGGATGATATCACGCTCCATTTTATAGTTTTCCAGAATACTGTCGGAAATAAATCTTCGGTAGTCAATGGACAGTCCGGCAAATGCAGTATCTACTCTGGCAGCATACACAGACTTCTTCTCCATCCCGTCGCCCAGTACATTGGGAAGTACAATCTCATCCCAATCGTAAACAGTATGGCCCCAGAATTCCAGGTTCCATGCCTGATTCACAGCCTCAATGGTTTTGTATTTCTTTTTCAGCCATACACGGAAGGCTTTTTCACAATTTTCACAGTAACATTCGCCGCCATATTCGTTATTCACATGCCAGCAGGTCACATGCGGATTGGCTGCATAACGCTCAGCAAGCTTCTTCACCAGAGCGCCGGCATATTTCTGATATACAGGGGAATTGGGGCAGGCATTGTGGCGCTGACCGAATTTATGATGTCTTCCCTCGTAATCCGTTCTTGCCACTTCCGGATATTTTTTTACCATCCAGGCAGGAAGCGCAGCTGTGGATGTTGCAAGAACAATATCGTAATTTTCTCTGCTCAGCATATCCACGATTTCATCCAGTTCACTGAAATTATATTCTTCTTCCGATGGCTGAATCTTCGCCCAGGAAAATACATTGATGGTTGCTGAGTTGATTCTGGCATCTCTGAAAATTCTCATATCCTCATCCCAGACATCCTTCGTCCACTGGTTCGGATTGTAATCTCCACCGTATAAAATTCGTTTAAATTTTCCTTTCATGATAAGTTCCCCTTTCGTTTCTGGTACTGCATTCGTATACTTCTGTATTTTTTCGATATTTCATCGATATTCGAAATCATGATACTTTGAAATAAGCTGTTTTTAAATTTTGCAGCATGTTGTTCTCACAGATACCGTTTTTTATTCCCCATTATACAATGTCTGGACAATCGGATGTATAATATGTTAAACTAAATAATATAACATTTCGAAACAAGGTGAACTTATGCCCATTTATTTTCGCAGCACACCCGTCCATGAGCCTTTTGCGTTTGATTCTATCGGAAATCAGTGGAAACAGGAACAGGTATCCCGCCCCAAAGGATATCCGCTCTACCATTTTCTGCAGACAGAACAGGGCTGCGGCAGAATTGAGATCAAAAATCAGACCTATATCCTGCATGAAGGGGAAGGCATTCTCATTGCCCCGTTTATCAGCCACTCCTACTCCGGCGAAACGGAGGAATGGATCACATCCTTTGCCACCATTACAGGAACTGCAGAGAGCACCATACCACAGCTTCTGAAAAATAGAGCGGTAATCTCCACAGACAGTGACCAGGGGCGTCAGATCAGTCTGATCATCAATGATGCTGTCAGGAAATATACAGCTCCCGGACTGAATGACCGTTCTCTGTCTATTGACTGCTACAGTCTCCTCATGCAGTTCGTGGATGGCTTTTATTCCAGTGATCCGAAAAACGACCCTTTGTATGAACAATATATTCTCCCATCAATAAAAGAAATCGAAACGAATTATCATTCCCGGCTGACCGTGCAGGAACTCAGCCGGAAAGTTTATGTGACTCCCCAGTATCTGTCACGCCTTTTTGGACGTTTTCTGGGCTGTTCCGCCTATGAATATCTGACTTCTTTCCGCATCAGCAAGGCCAGAGAACTGCTGATCACGCACCCGCGGATGGAAATCCAGACCATTGCCCATCAGACAGGCTTTGAAGATGCCAGCCATTTCATTGCCATGTTCAAAAAAAAGACCGGCACAACCCCGAAAGAATTTCGGGTGCTGTACCGGCTTCGCGAATAAAAGTCAGTTTTTATGCGACAGCTTTTTTGCTATCCTTTTTTTCCAGCAGTTTTTTAACACCCTGTACAGCAACGATCACACCGAGGATCAGAAGCAGTACAGCAAAGATCAGCTGCAGGGTATTTCCAAGACTGAGACCGGTAGTCATGAATGCCCTGGACAGTTTCACAATAGTCATGGACAATGCTGTAAAAGTAACTGCCATCATGAATGCCATTGGAATCCACAGCATGCATCCCTGACGTTTGGTCTTTTTCAGGAATACTGCACAGGCAACCAGTGCCAGAACAGATAACAGCTGGTTTGCGGAACCGAACAGCGGCCAGATTTCCGCATATCCCACTTTTGCCAGCAGATATGCCAGTACCAGAGTAATTACTGTTGCAAAATATTTATTGGTTACAACTTTCAGGAATGGGCTCATATCGCTTTCGTCCACATCATCATCGAGGAAAAATTCCTGGAAAGACAAACGTCCGACACGTGCTACAGAGTCCAGAGAAGTCAGCGCAAATGCGGAAACTGCCAGGTTGATCAGAGTAAATACCAGATCATGAGGAAGTCCTGCAACTGACAGGAAATTTGCGATAGCTCCGGCAAAAATCTGTGGCTGCGTAGTCAGTCCCTGAGCAGCAGCTTCTCCCTTTCCGAAAGATGCGACAGCGATCAGAGCAATAATTGCCAGCATACTTTCCATCAGCATGGCACCGAAAGATACCGGCAGCATACTCTTTTCATTTTTTACCTGCTTGGAAGCAGTACCGGAAGATACCAGTGAATGGAAACCGGAAACTGCACCGCATGCGATGGTTACAAACAGAATCGGGAACAGGTACTGTCCATCTACATTAAATCCATTGAAAGCTTCCAGATTACAGGAAGGATTTGCAACAAATACACCAATTACAGCGCCAACGATCATAAAAATCAGCAGATAACTGTTCAGGTAGTCACGCGGCTGAAGCAGAGCCCATACAGGGACAACGCATGCAATCAGTATGTACGCAAAAATAATGATATGCCATGTTCCGCGCTCCAGATATACCGGAAATTTCAGACCCAGTGCAACTGCAGCCACCAGCATAACAATTGCAATCGCCGTATTAACCCATTTATTCAGTTTTGCATATTTCAAAATCATTCCCAGTGCCACTGCCTCAAGAATAAAAAGCATAGAAGTCGTTGCAACAGCACCGTTTGCGGTTATTTTGGATACTACGCCAGCTTCGTCTGCAGTAAATCCGTTAAAAGTACCGGCAACAACATCTGCAAATGCAGCGATTACCAGAATACAAAACAGCCAGCAGAACAGCAGGAACAGTTTCTTTCCCAGCTTACCAATATATTCTTCAATGATGTATCCAATGGTACGTCCTTTGTTTTTTACAGATGCATACATACTAGCAAAATCCTGCACTGCTCCAAAAAATACACCACCGATCAGGATCCATAACATAACCGGAAGCCAGCCAAAAATTGCTGCCTGGATCGGTCCGTTGATCGGGCCTGCGCCCGCGATAGATGCAAACTGATGACCAAATACCACATTGGTATCAGCAGGTACATAATCCACTCCGTCCTCCAGTTCATAGGCAGGAGTTTTTGCCTTGGGATCAATTCCCCATTTGTTCTGAAGATAACGTCCATACAGAAGATATGCTCCTCCAAGAACTACGATGGCGATTACCATCATCAAAATTCCACTCATGATGTCTCTTCCTTTCTTCAAGTAAAAATATATATAAAAAACGCCCTTACAGTCCCATCCCGGGATTGCAAAGGCGGAATTTTCCGTGGTACCACTCTGCTTGCTACAGGCAGCTGCAGCCTCTCATTACCGTCATAAAGAATACATATCCTGTACAATCTTATGTAACGGTTTCTCCTGTAACGTGGAGAATACGTCCTCATCTACTGGCATATCTGCGTTCAAAAGGAAGCTCCGGGGTGATGTCACCAAAAGGCTTTCTGCCGCTTCACACCATACAGCGGTTCTCTGAAATCAGGTATCTTCTCGTGATGTGTCCCTTTCAATGCTTTAACTATTTAAAGGATGTATATGTTTTACACCCATTTCCCCAAAAACGCAAGATATTTTTTGTAGATATTTCATCATTTATCGTTCTGTTTTTTATGCAATATGTCATTTTACAGGCCGTCGATGTTATCGGACATCCTTCCAAATGGTAAAGCTATCATAATCTGCATACCCGTCACTTTTTTCCCCATTAGAAGAAGCATACATTCCTGCCGTACATCCGGTAAACCCACCGGCTATTTCTGTACTCATATGACGAATATCCACATTTTCGGCAACACAGTTCCAGTCCTTCAGGCAGCTTCCTTTTTCCCTGTTCTGCGCCTTTTTCCAGTAAAAGGATGCCTGCAGTCCATTCACCTTTATACAAAGGAAAATCCTGTTGCCAGTATCCCCCTCAGAAATCATCTCTCCAGACACCCTGTCTGCTCCTTTCTGACAGGATATTACACAAAAATACTTTTTCCCATTTCTCTCAGAAATCTCAAAGCGAATATGATTCTCATTATCCTGCAAATATACAAGCCCTGCACAGTCTTTTTCTTTGCTGCAATGCAGTTCCATTTCTGTTTTCACACAAAAATCTCTGGATTGCTGACGTATTCCCACATATGAAGGAGCCTTTTTCTCTTTTAAAGTTGCCTGTTCCATGTTCAGGCGCAGATATCCCTCTCTTTCATCCAGAGTAATCGCCCCGTCTGAATGATTTCTGAGCATAACAAATTCCAATGGAAGCTTCTTTTCCCGGAAATGATATATCTTTTCTGAGCCATCAGGTTTCTTTGGCTCATTTTCCAACTCTCCCGGAATCTCTACCAGTTCCTCCAGCATT
The DNA here is from genome assembly GCF_052063365.1 of Blautia sp. HCP3S3_G3. NCBI lineage: Bacteria > Bacillati > Bacillota > Clostridia > Lachnospirales > Lachnospiraceae > Blautia > Blautia sp. HCP3S3_G3. Next base: position 96,485 of record NZ_JBQHXR010000007.1, read on the forward strand.
CCTACTCCAGGATTTACCACAGGCCAGTCATTCTCCCACTCTACCCTGGCAAGAAATGTTTCTCTGCCAAGAAGGGTATATCCGTTCTGCGGACGGCATCCAAGGACCACCATATACCAGTTTCCATGACCGTCATCTACCAGATCCCCATGACCTACACAGGTAACAGCCGCCTTTTTTCCCAGATGACGATGCGTCAGAATCGGATTAAAGGGACAATACTCATAAGGTCCCGTCACCTTTCTGCTGCGGGCTGCAACCACACAATGGTTTTCTTCCGTTCCGCCTTCTGCATGTAAAATATAATAATATCCGTCTTTTTTATACAGATGGGGTCCCTCAGGCCAAACGGCTTTTTTCTGGAATCCATAGAGCACCACATACTCTTCCCCCTCCAGTACAAACTTCTCCGTATTCATCCTCCGTATCCAGATCTCACAGTCCCCGAAATAGGCACTTCCACGGGAATTCTGCCTTTGTCCGATATACCAACAGGTACCATCCTCATCGAAAAATAAACTTGGGTCAATTCCCTTCGCTTCCTCTCCCAGATAGTGGGGCTCAGACCAGGGGCCTTCCGGATGTTCAGCCGCAACAACAAAATTCCCCCCGGCCCCTACATTTGTAGTGATCAGATAATACTTTCCACCAGAATAACGAATCGAAGGCGCATAGATTCCCTCCGAATGCCCGCAATTCTCCAGAGGAAGCTGTGACTTTCTATCCAACACATTTCCAATTTGTTTCCAATCCCCCAGATTTTTACTGAAAAAAACAGGAACCCCCGGAAAATATGCAAATGTAGAATTTACCATATAAAATGTATCCCCGACTCTGCAAATAGAAGGGTCCGGGTAAAACCCACGAAGGACAGGATTTTTATATTTAGCCATAATTACATCCTCCATCACAAAAATTCCATAACTGTTCCGCACCTTCATAACTGCCATATTTCAGAATAGCGAAAACGCCGGATTACAATATCCGGCGTTCTCCATCCAGTTTCACATAAACCGGTATTTTCGATAAATTTTCCACCTGGCTTCGATCCGCACGAAACATAAGCTGCCTTGCTGCCGTCATGTAATTCACATATTCCATATTTGTGGCGTACCACACATCTTTTTTTCCGGAAATCTGCTGACAGAATTCCTCCATCTTATCCCAGGTCTGCTCCCGTTCAAATTCAAAGCTGTGCCCCCATACGTACAATAAAGGAAGCTTCATATATTCCGGCGTATTCAAAAATCTCTCTGCCATACCATCAAAAGCGTCATTATGGTGGCAGGATGGCGTCCATCTCATAAAATCCTCCGGAACTCTGAAATTTCCGGTAGATTCCACTGTTCTGCAGTATATAAATCCAAGTGTTTTCAAAGTCTCAATCACACTTTTATCATATTCCCCGAAAGCATAGGAGCATCCTTTGATAATCCTGCCACATTTCTCTTCCAGAAAAAGACGGTCCTCCCAGAACTCGCCGATCTGCATTTCTCTGGCCAGATGTGTCGGATATTCATGATGAACTCCGTGACAGGCAACCTCATGATTTTTATATAATTCCTTCAGTTCCGAAGAAGTAACATATCCTTCCTCATCCAAAGTACCCGAATTTAAATGAAAAGTTGCTTTCAGACGATATCTGTCAAAAATGCCGACCAGACGCCTGTCATAAATCTGTCCGTCATCGTAACTGAAGGTCACTGCTTTTTCTTTCCAGTCAGGATAACATAATTCAAATTTCATCAGACCTTCGCCTCTTCTCTTTGGTACACGATTTCCACAGGACGTACACCGGTAAGCTCTATACTTCTTTCATCCGGCTGACTGCATCCTACATAAATGGCAAAACGGTTTCCGTCTTCTTTTCTTACTCCATCTTCATCTACCACTGTAAATGCTCTGGAAGAAAGGGGAAGTGTCACGGTCTTTTTCTCTCCTGCTTTCAGGAATACTCCGGTAAATGCTGCGAGTTCCGGATTTTTCACTGCGTAAGGAGAATCCAGATTCTTCATATAAACCTGAACAACCTCTCTGGTATCAAAAGTTCCTTTGTTTTCCACTTCTGCCTCTACTGCTGGTCCATCTTCAGTTATAACAACCTTCGCTGCTGTCACCTCAACATGAGAATAAGTCAGTCCATATCCAAATGGGAACTGTGCTTTTCCTTCAAGATAACGATAAGTTCTTCCCTTCATGGAATAGTCTGTAAAATCCGGCAGTTCTTCCAGTGATTCATAGAAAGTAACCGGAAGTTTTCCGGAAGGTGAAGTTTCTCCAAACAGCACTTTTGCTGCTGCCTTCCCGCCCTGTGCTCCAGGATACCACAGAACCATTACAGCATCAAAATGCTCTGCTGCATAGCTCATATCAATATCGCTGCCTGCCATCAGGCAAAGAATCACCGGTTTCCCTGATTCTGCCATTGCTTCCATAAGCTCTCTCTGCACTTTCGGAAGCTCCAGAGTTTCTTTGTCACCGGAAGCATAGCTGTTTCCTGTATCTCCCTCTTCTCCTTCCAGGGTCTCATCCAGACCCACACAGAGAATTACCACATCACTGTTATCCGCTACGATTTTGGCCTCTGCAAGCCTGTCCTGTGTAAAAGCAAGAGCCTCTGTCTTATCTCTGTACAGATCACAGCCTGCAGAAGTCAGCACACGCACATCCTCACCCAGATAATCCTGAATCCCTTCCAGTACAGTCACATATCTGGAGGCTGTTCCGTGATAATTTCCAATCAGAGCCTTACGGCTGTCCGCATTAGGGCCGATCACGCCTACGGTTTTCAGATTTTCTTTCTTCAAAGGAAGAATTCCGTTATTTTTCAGAAGTACAAAACTTTCTTCTGCAGCATGCTCAGCCAGCGCCAGATGGGCAGGAGACTCCACTTCTGTATAGGGAATGCTGTCATATTCACTTTCACCAAACAACCCTAACATATAACGAGTAGTAAAGAGACGCACTGCAGCCTCAGTAATGACTTTCTCTGACACCAGACCATTATGATAGGCCTTCAGGATATGAAGATAGGTATTTCCGCAATTCAGATCACATCCATTGTTAATTGCCAGAGCTGCGGATTCCTGTGCTGTATTGGTAACCATGTGATTTTCATGAAAATCGCGGATTGCCCAACAATCCGAAACAAAATGTCCCTGGAATCCCCATTTTTCACGAAGAATTTTCTGAAGAGACGGACTTGCGCAGCAGGGCTCTCCGTTGGTACGGTTATACGCTCCCATCACTGCCTCTACGTCCGCTTCCTTCACAAGGCCTTCAAATGCAGGAAGATAAGTTTCCTCCATATCTTTTTTGGAAACTTCTGCATCAAATTCGTGGCGAAGCGCCTCAGGACCTGAATGCACGGCAAAATGTTTCGCGCAGGCTGCCGCTTTCATGGTTTCCCCCTGGCCCTGCAGTCCCTTGACAAAAGAAACGCCCAGACATTTAGTCAGATACGGATCTTCCCCGTATGTCTCATGTCCTCTTCCCCATCGGGGATCACGGAAAATATTTACATTGGGAGACCAGAAGGTCAGTCCTTTATAAATATCCCTGTCCTCTTTTGCGGAATATGCATTGTATTTCGCCCGGCCTTCTGTAGCAACTACATCTGCCATCTCATATAACAAATCAGGATCAAAGGTTGCTCCAAGTCCGATTGCCTGAGGAAAAACCGTTGCCTGTCCGGCTCTGGCCACTCCATGAAGCCCTTCATTCCACCAGTTATAGGCAGGAATATTCAGACGCCTGATCGCCGGTGCGTCATAACGAAGCTGACTTGCCTTTTCTTCCACAGTCATTTGGCTGACCAGCTCCTGTGCTTTTTTTCTTGCAGCTTCCCGATTCATAGTTGAAACCTCCCTCATTATATTTTCTCAGAAGTCTTTTATCATCCTTTTACTGCTCCTGTAGTCAGACCTTCTACAATCTGGTTGCTGAACATACAATACACGATGACCGTAGGCGCAATAGCGATAATAATCGCTGCAAACATCTGTACATAGTTTGTTGCGTAAGGGCCAACAAAGTAAGTCAGAGTAACAGGCAATGTCTTTTTCATAGGGTCGGAAATAAATACCATTGCAAGAAGAAGTTCATTCCAGTTTCCAATGAAAGTCATCAGACCTGATACGAAAAATCCGGTTCTGCACAAAGGAAGCGCAATCCTGAAAAAGCATCCGTAAATTCCGCAGCCGTCAATGGCAGCCGCCTCAAAAAGTTCTCCCGGCATACTCTTAAAAAATCCGGTAAGCAGGAAAATAGTCATCGGAAGTGAAAAAGTAATATAGGGTATCATTAATCCAAATCTTGAATTTGTTAACCCCAGTTTTGCAAAACGCACAAAAAGCGGAATCAGAATACAATGTACAGGCACCATCATACCGATCAGGAAAAACGTATGCATTGCTTCTGAAAATTTCCAACGCATTCTCGCAATTGCAAAAGCTGCCATTGCTCCAAAAAACATGCTGACGATCAATGTAACACCACAGACCAGCACAGAGTTTATCAGAGCCTGTCCCAGTTTTCCAAGTGTCCATGCCTGTACATAGTTTTCAAAATGAAATACTTCCGGCAGAGCAAACGGAGCGGCCATCACTCCTGCATTATCTTTTAAAGATACAGACAACATCCAGAGAAGCGGAGCCAGATAAATCACTGCCAGTATGATCAGAAAAATGTAGATTACCATAGTAATGGGTTTGATATTATTTTTATTCGATTTTACCACAGTCTTACTCATCTTCTCCCCTCCTAACTTTCGTATGTTTCTACTTTAATTACTTTTTTCACAAGAAGCGTAACCACAAGGCACATTACCAGAAGCACAACAGAAATGGCACTGGCGTAACCATATTTAAAGTAATTAAAGCCTTCTGCGTAAAGTTCTGTTGCAAGCACCTCGGTACGGTGGTTCGGTCCGCCCTGAGTCATATTATAAACCAGATCGAAGAACTTCAGAGAACCGATACAATTCAGGGAAAGAGAAGTAATCACCATCGGTTTAATAAGAGGCAGGGTAATATAACGAAACGCTTTTACCTTGGATGCACCATCTATATAAGAAGCTTCATACACATCACGGGAAATTCCTGTAATCTGTGCCATATAAAGCATCATATTCTGTCCTACATACTGCCAGAGAGCCACAAATGCGATAACCCACATAGGAAGTACAATAAATCCTTTGGATTCCATTAACCATAAAGGTCCTTCAATACCAAATTTTGCAAGAAGATTGTTGATACCGATTTTAGGATTAAACAAAAATGCCCACAGAAGACCTAATGCTGCAGAAGACAGCACACAGGGCAAATAATAAATATTTTTAAACAGATTTCGTCCTTTGGGAATATTGGTCAGCATAACTGCCAGCAAAAGTCCGATTACCTGCTGCGTAACTGCTGAAAAAATCATAAAGAAAATCGAGTTTTTCAGAGCAATTCTAAATGTAGAATCTTTAAAAAACAATTTTTTATAATTTGCCAGGCCCACAAATGAAGGCGGTGTCAAAGCCGCATAATCGCATAATGAATAATAAAGCATCTGGATAACGGGGATGACCAGCACCAGAACAAACATAGCCAAAGCTGGCGCTACAAAAATACATATGGCTTTTTTGTCTCGTAAAATTTTATCCATAACAATCTCTCCTTCCGTCTATTGTTGTACATCTTTCTTTTTATTTTGCCATAGAAAAATGCCGAGCAATGTACTATGACAAAATATAATACAGCTGCTGCAGAACATGCCTGTTCCACAGCAGCCGTCCTGAATCAATTAATTTCTGTTATTCCCAGACATTATCTTCATAGAATGTCTGAACAGTCTGGAAGGCTTCCTCTGGAGTCTGATTTCCAAGGAAAATATCTACCATAGCATTGTCAAAGCAGTCGCCTGCCTCTACAGATACAAGAGATTCATTATAGAATCCAAATGTGCCTGTAGCATTTGCCATAATATCCTGAACATATTTTAACTGTGCCGGAGCTTTGTCATAGTTGATTTCCAGATCTTTGATGATCGGGAATTTACCTCCAACCTCTGCAGTGTATTTCTGAGCTGTCTCATCTGTAAACATCTTCATTAATGCAATCGCTGCATCCTGATGTTCTGTTGTGGAGCTCATTAACAGGTTGTCTGTCTTAACGATCATACGGTTCGGATCGTTTGCGCCTTCGATTCCAGGGAACTGGAATACACCACATTTTTCCTCAAATTCAGGATTGTTGCCGTTAATCTGTGCAATAGCCCAGGAACCCTGAACAAGCATTGCTGCTTCACCATTATAGAAAGCTGCTGTAGCCTGATCATTGGAATCACCTGCTGCTGTCGGCTGGAAATACTGGGAAAGCTCTTTTAATTTTTCGCCTGCTGCTATACAATTCTCATCTGTCCAGTTTGCTGTATGATCTGCAATTGCCTGTAAATCAACACCCTGACGGTCGCACAGATAACCTGCGATCATAGAGAGACACCATGCAGTACCTGCGGAGCAGGAAATCGGAGTATAACCTGCCTCCTGGAGTTTCTGGCACACTTCAAGCAGTTCATCATAGGTTGCAGGAACTTCCACACCTGCTGCTGCAAACATTTCTGTATTATAGTAAACACAGGCTGCTGCAAAGTTGGTCGGAACCGCCATAATCTTTCCATCATATGTCATTCTCTCAAAAATGCCATCTGTGAAGCTTGCATACCAGTCTGCTTCCTGATTCTGAAGAATATCGGTCAGATCTGCTGCTGCTCCTGCATTTACATATACGTCCATATTCGGGCCAGGATTACAGATATAAACATCCGGTGTCTGTCCGGCTGCGATCAGCGCATTCAGTTTTCCATCATATTCTTCCAGATTGGTTGTGATCGGAGTTACATGATACTGTCCTTCATACTCAGTGTTAAAACGATCAATGACCTCTTTATAGCCCTTGGAAATAAGATCCTCTGTAGCTTCCAGATCATCCCAGAACATCCATGTAATTTCTTCTGTTTCTTCTGCTGCTACCGGTACAGCCATGGTCATAGTTCCGGCCACCATAGCTGCTGACAATAATACAGAAAGTAATCTTTTTTTGTTCATAATGAACCTCCTTCTTTTATTTTATTTGCTTGTTATCTGATAATTTAACTATATCAAAGACTATTCTTTTTTTCTCTGTAATTATTGCCTTGTAACTATCAATTCTTGCTATTTTTTTATCGTCTCAAGAACAATATGTTCAATTTTCACAATAAATATTATACATTTTTATGCACTTTTTCTCATCGCATCATATTCTCATAGACGCAACGATGTATTTTTCACCAGTTATTCCTTGCATATCGCATATTTTCTTGATATATTAAAAGTAGAACAAGAAGCAATTTTTTACACTCAAAAAGCAATAATTCGACACACCATAATCGTACATCATTTTCAAAAAGGAGAATGCTTCATGATTAAAAATCTGACCGGTATTCACGAGACCGTAGATTATCGCACAGATACCCAGATCTGCCTCTACTATAATGATGAATATGAAAATTATCCGCCCCACTGGCATACTTCCTTTGAAATCATCATGCCCACTGTCAATTCTTACCGGGTTGTATGCGGCGAAAAGGACTATCATCTGCGTGAAAAAGATATCCTGGTCATCTGTCCCTGCATGATTCATGAGCTTTTTGCTCCGGAAACAGGGGAACGTATTATTTTCCAGCCGGGATTAAATAAAATTTCCATTAAAGAGCTGAATCTTCTTACCTCTATCATAAGCCCGGCCCTGCTTATTACGCCGGAGGAATATCCTCTGATTCATGAAAGAGTTCATCAGCTTATGCTGGATATTAAAGAAGAATATTTTAATGCTTCGCACTATGCAGAAGCCGCCATCTTTTCCAAATTTCTGGAAATACTGGTGTGTATAGGCAGAAGCCATAAAACCTTCACCCAGAAGCAGAAAGATCTGACCAGTTCCCGTCAAAAAGAATATGTAGAAAAATTTATTTTTATCACAGATTATATCAATGAACATTTTGCAGAAAATCTGACTCTGGAGGATGCAGCAAATCTGGCCGGATTCAGTAAGTTTCATTTTTCCAGGCTGTTCAAGCAGTATACCGATACTTCTTTTTATAAATATCTGAATCAGAAACGTATTGCCTACGCTAAGACACTTCTGCTGGATCCTCAGATGGCTGTAACAGATGTGGCACTTCAGTCCGGTTTCTCCAGTCTGTCTGCATTTCTCAGGATGTTCAAACAAATGAACCAGTGCACACCTACAGAATTTCGAAATATGTATGATAACTGAGGCATTGGAGACGGAGTTTTCCGGTTTACTCTATAGCACTGGAGATTGCTTCAATAGCGGTGGCATTGTCTTTTTCATCATCTGCCAAATGCCATGGGCCCACCAGATCATCCGCTGTCAAAGTCACAGAATCCGGCTCAGGCTCAAGCTCCAGTTCCTGTGTCACCTCCGGCTCCACAGCTTCTGGGACTCTTTCCACATCAATATGTATGCTGCCCTTTGCCTTCTGCCCCACAATGACGATGGGATAGGCGCCGTCCATAGGAGCCTCCACGGTAAATTCCTTCACTGTTCCGTCTCCCTGGTAAAGCACAGTTCCGTCCGGCGCCGTAATCTTCATGGACAGATTGCCCTTCACCGTCTCAAATTGAATTTTGATCGTGTCGCCCTGTCCCAACTCCAGAGTGTGGGTGTCTGTGCAGTTCATGGTTTTGATGTCCAACTGATAGGAATCCTCATTCTTTACTCTGCTGCCGTCAAAGGTGATCGCAGATGCGCACCTATCTGCGTCCACATTTCGTCCGTCCTGTCAGGCTCCCTGTCTGCAATCTCTATCATCACTGTTACCGGTGCAACAATTTCTAAAGCAAGTAGATTGGCATCAAACCTGCGAATCAGGGCAAACCTTCATCACTGTTGTTCAATATTACCGATATAAAAAAGTGTCTCCGACACTTGTTTCTACCTCAATCCCCCGCTCCAAACACAATCCTTTTAAATATTGGAGAGAGAAAACATTTTTTCCGCATTTTGCGTGGAATGGCACAAAAATATCTTGGTACAATTGTCGGCTTTCCTGAGCGAAGTGCCGATGTACGTTTAGCACAATACGAAACAGGAACAAGAAAACCGAAAGCGGAACTTACTGCCGCACTGGCACAGGCTCTTGATGTTTTCCCTCATGCCCTCGATGTGCCTGACATTGACAGTTATATTGGACTGATGCACACTTTGTTTACCCTTGAAGATTTGTACGGTCTGACTGTCAGTGAATCATCAGACAGAGCAATCTGTCTGAAAGTCGATACTTCCAAAGGCAAAGACGCTCACGAACTCCGGAAAATGCTGTATGCCTGGAAAGAGCAGGCCGACAAGCTATCTTCTGAAGAAATCAGCAAGGACGAATATGATAAGTGGCGTTACCATTACCCAGAGTTTGATACCTCGCAAACATGGGCAAAAGTTCCGTCACAGGCACTTAGCGACCCTCTGGTCGAAATGTTCCAAGACCACCTCAAGCCGGATAAATAAAGACGTCAAAAAGCCCTTAGCTATGAATTTTTACCCACAGCTAAGGGCTTTTTAGATAAATATGGATTTATTAGTTGCACAACCACCTGTCAATCATTCTCTAACCCTAAAACCACTGGATTACAAGAACAATGGCTCACATGCAACTGTTATCAATTTGTTATCAAAAGACTTCTTGAAGTGCCGCAAGCCCGCATAAATACTGGATTCTTAAAGCATTTCGGTTTACTCAAACTCCTTTGCGGACTGCGTTTCATGACACGCAAAGGCTGTTATTAGAGGTTTATATTTCGAACGTGCGTTCTGTTTTTGTGTTTTTCGCACCGCTTATGAAGAAATAAACTCCAAAATAACTCCATTTTACTCTTTATTATTTTGTTGTTCTTCTCTTGCGTAAAGAATGTCCAACGCCTGGAATATTACATTACTCATAGTCTGATAATGTCTCTCTGCATAAGATACTAGCTTTTCTTTTTGCTCTGGTGACATCCTAATTCTCAGACTAGAATCTTTGCCGTCTAATGATGGTTTTCTAGGCATCTTTCTCTCCTCCTTACATTTCATAGTTTAACACGAATTGATACAAGTGTCAATCTCGTTTTGTTAATATCACCCATTTCCCTTTTTGGCTACTTCCCTGCCTCTTCAGATAATTCTTTTCCTTCAATTTGGTTATATAATACTTCACACTAGCAAGATTCCAATCTAACGCATTAGCCATTTCTTTCTGCGTGATTGAAGGTTGCATACGTACAAGATTCAGAATTTCTATTTCTTTCTCACTCAGTACATTTTCATCTTCCACTTGGTCTAATCTCTCTAAATCTTGGTTAGCTTGGTTAGTAGCTTGGTTAGCTTGGTCAGTTATTGGATTGACTCGGAACAACTCTACCCGAAACATATTATCAAATTCCTGAAATCTCGGCTTTGGAAGTCCATACTCTTCTGCAGCATTAAGGATTCTTTTTATTCCGCTTCCCCATGCCTCTACAAGTCCCATCTGACTGAATATATTGGCAATGCCTTTATTCCTGATCTTCGAATGACCATTCATGACTTCCTCATAAGTTAATCCGTTATATAATCCACCCGGAGATGTCACCTCCAATCTGTCATCATAAACTGCGACCTGAATACAGGATTCATCTAATAGGTTGCGGTGACAATGGGCATTAATAATCATTTCCCTGATTGCTTCCGGTGGTAACTCATATTTCTCTTTTCGCACCAATCCGTCAATTGTTGCTCCAAGCCGAATATTTCTCAATACAAAATCTACTGCTTCTTCGATTTGTGTATAGATTGGTCCTGTAAATTCTCTCTTATCCAGAAACATTGCACGATCTGTTCCCTTGAATACCGCACATTGTGTTTTGGAGAATGAAAAATAATCTGATGTCAGCAACGCATAGGCATTCGTTGCCAGAAGCTGTCCCTCGCTCTGCTTCAAAATTTTCCAGTTTATCAGCTGCTCTTTCTTTACAGAATGTTCTGACATTCCTGCTTTCTTCCGGAACTTTTCAATATCCTGACAAAGTTTCTCTGTTGCTTCCTCTGAAACAGGATAACCCACACAAGTAAGCTCATCCCATGAGATTCTGGCCCCTTCCATTTCCAGTTCTTTTATCTTCTCCGGAAATGCCTGTCTTGATGTACCTGCTACACGGATATAAGTGCCATTATCTTTTCCCTTTGATTTTAGATAATACGGTCTGTTCTTTCCAGCTTCTACTGATACAACAATGACCGTTTTCCCGTCTACTGTCTGTGGCTCAATATCAGGAATGATCTGTGGCACACAGGAATCAGAAACTGCATTGGCAATTCCATCCATCAGCTGAAACAACACATCATTTTCCACACCAACAATCTGGTGTGTTTTATCATCTACTCCAACAATCAGCTTGCCACCTTGTGTATTGGCAAAAGCTACGATTGTCTTCATGTACTTTTCACTTTTATCAGGTAAGGATACCTTGTACTCAATATTTTTCGATTCCCCGGAAAACATAGTATCTTCTACCATTCTTTCACTCCTACTCTATACTCGCACCACTGGTACGAATAATTCTATTTCCAGAGCAATCTTCTCTGGATCATTAACACTATTATACGTTCTATTCTTCTTTTCTATCAAGCAAGAAAACAAAACAGTTCATTTCTTCTTACCATTTTCTTCTGTTCTTTTTTGATGCCAGATAAAGTCTCGTCATCTCATCCATGAAAATAGTTTTGTCCTCATTGGTCATAGTTCCACTGGCAAATAAAGCAGCTACCTGTTCAAGAATCTGCCTTGCCTGTTTAGCACCAGCATATTCACTTGGCTCATCATTACCCAAGCACACGGTTTCATTATCATTCATAAGATAAGAAACCTGACACTGAAATGCATCTGCCAGTTTTTGATATAAACTACTCTGCTTCGGATATCGTCCTTCAACTTCCCAAGATCGAATTGTTCTATGAGAAACGCCCACCATATCACCCAGCTTTTGTTGAGTCATTTTTTTCTCTTTTCGCAACTTCCTAATTTTATCACCAAATGTTGTCATAAGTATACATCTTTCTCCTATGAGTTTTGTACATGCTTTATTTTTCTAACCACAATAAAAGTATATCATTATGCAAATAAAAAGAGAACCCGACATCACAAGCAAATTTGATGATGCGGGTTCCCTTCCCTCTTTATAGATCAATACCTTTTATTTTTTCATCTTATGATCCGATGGCAATCTCACTTCTTAATGACAACTGTGGCTTCCACATCCATGCTCGCCACATGTATGTCCTTCCCCGTTGTTGTGCTCGTGATGAGAACATTTCACATCCGGATTATACTCAAGTGTTTCATTGATAAAAGCTTCTACTGCTTCATCCGCATCTCCGGAAACTCCTCCGAAAAGCTTGATGCCTGCTGCCGCTAATGCGGTCTGGGCACCTCCTCCGATTCCGCCGCAGATCAAGACATCGGCATTTAAGGCATTAAGAACTCCTGCCAACGCACCATGTCCGCTTCCATTCGTATCTACTACTTCTGAATGTACTACTTTTCCTTCCTCTACATCGTAAATCTTAAATGTCTCTGTGTGTCCAAAGTGCTGGAAAATCTGTCCATTTTCATATGTTACTGCTATTCTCATGATACCTTCTCCTTTTTCTGCTGCATATTTTTTGTAAATTTCCTGGTTGTAACATCCTCCAAAGCTGCAGTCGCTACTCTGACCGTCACAAATTCTGAAATCCCCGCCCTCGATTCTAAGCGGATGCCCATCAATGAGTGCATCTGCTATTTTCTTCCTAGCAATCTCGTAAATCCGTTGAACTGTTGTTCTTGCAATCTGCATAGATACTGCACACTGCTCCTGACTATAACCTTTCTTGTCCAAAAGACGGATTGTCTCGTACTCATCTACCGTCAGAACAATGGGTGTTTTTTTGTCAGTATCGTCTGCCGGAAGAAATTCTAAAACATTGGGGAAATGACAGACTTTTCTGCATTTTACTGGTCTCGGCATAAACTGCTCCTTTCTCGCTTTTCTTATATAATAGTCCTATAAAAGGCATATGTCAATAATGTTTTTGACATATGCCTTTTATAAATCGCCTTATAGTATTACTTCTTTTCATTATTTTTTAATTTACAGATACCCTGCGTCATTGTTCCCATTGGACAAAATGTACACCAGGTTCGTGGCTTATATAACACCATTACGATCAACCCTAACAACAAAGATGTAAGCATCAAACTATAAAGTCCAAAACTAAACTGTGCCACCCAATCAGCTACTGTTCCGGCAGTGTATGTCCATCCCCACGGAACACGGAAGGTCCAGAATAATTTGATGATTTCACGCAAGGATGATGCTCCGGCACCAACTAAATATGTCTGAAATACCATATTTCCAAACATTGTAAGGAAAAATATCAAAAAGCCGTATCGGAACCATTTTGAACTCATCCATCGCGGGGTTGGTTTATTTCTTGAGCATTTTAAATCTCCACCAAGCTTACTAAAAAGCTGGCCACGTCCACACAAATGATTACAGAAAAATTTATTTCCACCGAATATTGCTATTCCTAACGGCAACAGGAAATCAATCATCCCAAACCAAGCGAACAAAATACTAAAAAAACCGAGAGCAAAATAAAGGATTGCCCATATCCATAAATAATCATACCAATGTTTCTTTTTCTTCACATCGCTGTCCTCTCTTTCATTTCAATACAACCTGCCGGACAGGACTTTGCACATTTTCCACATCCTACACACACTGTTTCTTCTACCACAGCATAACATCCATGGTAAACCTTGGCCGCTGCCAGCGGACAAGTATTTTCACATACTCCGCAGGCAACACATCTTTTTTTATCGACACTTGCCACTCTTTTTGCCAATGCTTTGTTCCCCTTTCAAATTTTGTATCTCTATTGTACCTGAAAAAGGTAAATCCTTCTGTGATATTATTACATAAGAATTTACCTTGAACGCTAATCATTACAATGACATATTTTTATTATACATTACCTTTATATTTATATATGATGTTTAGAATTTCCTCAGTTGTTCGAATAATTTCTTTTTGTTTTTCTTTCATTGTTATAGATTTGCTTTCTTCTTCAGCTAACGAAGAGTAAAGGTGAATGGTATTAGCATGATGCCATATCTCATCGCAAATTTTCTCGATTTCATCAGCACTCCGAAATGCCTGGTCTGTTTGCATTTGCAAGTGTTCTCGTTGCTCTTCCAGATGATTCATCCGTTCTTGTAACTGATCCCTTTCTTTCTGCAATCGATCATGTTGTGCTTGCAGTTGATCTATTTGTATTTTAATTTCACTCATCTTTTCTTTCTGTCTCCGCATAAGCATCATCAAATATACAATTACAAATAATAGTATTATGTACAGCATAAACTTCTCCTCACGACACATATATTTCGACGGTTTTCCGCAAATCAACTATTGATAATGGCATAGAAAGAACAGTTAGTTTTCCTGAATTCTTTTTAATTTCAACAGCATCAGGATTGCCTGTGATTAAAATTACAGGTGTTGTCCTGTCCGCACGCCATGGCTGATTCGGTTGGCTCGTCATATCTTCGGTAACAATCCAAAGATCCGGCTTATGTCTGTCTAATTTTGTTTTAGCGCTTTCCGGTGTATAAAACAGCATGATCTGCTCTGAAATAAACTGCAATGCTTCTTTTAATCCTTTTGCATAACGTTCACTGCCACAGACCAGCGCAATAATAGAAGCAGCTTTCTTTTTTTGTGTTACCTGAATAAAATCCAAAACTGGTGTATTATAGAGACTAAAGTCTTTTTCCAAATGAACTTTATCATAATAACTCTTTGCTGCCTTGCACATCCTCAGACAAAACTGTTCTATGTCTATACGAATATCGTTTCCGTTCTCCTGTATGTTCATACTGTCCAACTGACAAACTGACATTCCACAGTTTAGTCCAAGATGAAAGCGTATATTATTTTCATCATTCAAAAATCCTTTATTTTGATGAAGATATTCACATCGAAGCTGCCAACAGCGTTCTCCGCAAATATATGGCTTTTCATCGAATTGAGATAGTTTAAAGTAGTCCCCTGCATATTCATCAAACCAGCGAATATACTGGGTTCCCACATCACGGGTCGGATTCTTTTTCCGATCCAGCATAACCCGGCCATCTCGATAATGTTTAACAATTTCCGGGAAAGCAATACCTCCGCAAATATCTGGCAAAGTCAATGCCAATGCCAGTGCAGACTGCCATCGTCTATCTACAATATTCAGTTCTACTTCTTCGATTCGGTCCAAAAATGTAAAACTGACATCTCCCTGCATTATTTATCCCTCCCTCATATTCACAACAGTCATGTACTATAGTCAGTATATTTTTATTTATGGCATATGTCAATTATGTAATTGACGCATCTTAAAAAAGTAAGTATACTATGTTCGTAAAGGAGATAACTGTTATGAGCTTCGAAAATTATTTTCCACTATGGAATGACTTAAATACAGTACAGAAAAAAGTAATTTCAGACAATTTGATTACACGGGATGTAAAAAAAGGAACGATCATTCACAACGGAAACCTGGATTGTACTGGATTATTACTGGTTAAATCCGGGCAGCTTCGAACTTACATACTTTCAGATGAAGGACGGGAAATTACACTTTACCGTTTGTTCGATATGGATATGTGTCTTTTATCCGCCTCATGTATCATGCAGTCCATTCAATTTGAAGTAACCATTGAAGCAGAAAAAGATACTGATCTTTGGATCATCCCTGCTGAAATCTATAAGGACATCATGAAGGAATCGGCTCCCGTCGCAAACTATACCAATGAGTTAATGGCTACCCGTTTTTCTGATGTCATGTGGCTGATTGAACAGATCATGTGGAAGAGTTTGGATAAGCGAGTTGCTTCATTTCTTTTAGAAGAGACCTCTATCGAAGAAACAAATGAATTAAAAATTACTCACGAAACTATCGCCAACCATCTTGGTTCCCACAGGGAAGTTATCACTCGAATGCTTCGATACTTTCAAGGCGAAGGTCTCGTCAAACTCTCACGCGGCAAAATCACCATCCTTGATTCGAAAAAACTGGAAACACTACAAAGATCATAAACCTGTTTTTCTATAACATCTAAAGAATCCTCCATTTATCAGAATTATGAAAGTCATTCTAATAAATGGGGGAATCCTTTTATACTACGTGAAAATCGTAAAATATTTTGTTTATTTCTAATAATCCATACCACATACATATGACCTTTCGATCAGTACACGGTCATTAACCACTACATCATAGAAGCGGAATCCGCCGGAGAAGTTGTATGTTTCATATCCATTTCCTTCCAGAATACGACTGGCAATATAACTTCGCAGCCCACTCTGGCATATCAGATAAACAGGCTTTCCTTTCTCAATTTCATTGATGCGTTCCCTCAGTTCATCTACAGGAATATTTTTGAATCCATCCATATGCCCCCTGTTAAATTCACCTACAGTTCTCACATCCAGCAATACAACACTTTTATCTTTAGAAATCTTATCCATATCTTCCAGATGCCATTGTTTTAAGGTACCTTTTGCTATATTGTCTATCATGAATCCTGCCATATTTACAGGATCCTTGGCAGAGGAGTATGGCGGTGCATATGCAAGATCCAGATCTTTCAGCTGAGTTGCCTTCAGCCCTGCATGGATTGCTGTTGCAAGCACATCGATACGTTTATCAACGCCTTCATATCCTATAATCTGAGCACCAAGCAAGCGATACGTATCCTTTTCAAAAACCACCTTCATGGTCATCACTTTTCCACCTGGATAGTAACCGGCATGACTCATAGGAGAAAGAATTACTGTATCTACCTCTAATCCTGACTTTTTAGCATTTGTTTCATTGATACCTGTAGTGGCTGCTGTTATATCAAATACTTTGATAACGGAGCTTCCCTGACTGCCCAGATAACGGCTATCACCGCCGCAAATATTATCAGCAATGATCCTTCCCTGTTTATTGGCTGGTCCGGCCAAAGAGATCAGCGCATCATCACCCGTAACATAATGTTTTACCTGAACGGCATCACCTGCTGCATAAATATCCGGTACAGAAGTTTCCATTCTGTCATTCACTACAATACTTCCCTTGATGCCAAGTTCCAGACCAGCTTCTTTTGCTAATGCTGTGTCTGGTGTAACTCCGATTGCCAGCACCACCATATCAGCCTGAAGGGATGGATTATCTTTCAACAGAACCTCCACTCCGTTGTCTTTTTCTTTAAATCCTTCTACTGTATAGCCCAGTACCAGTTTTATCCCATACTTTCTCATTTCATTATGGATCATGGATGCCATATCCGGGTCAAAAGGGTTCATCAGCTGCTTAGGCCGCTGGACAATCGTAACATCCATGCCAAGCTCCCTCAAATTTTCTGCCAGTTCCAGACCAATAAAACCGCCACCTGCCAATACAGCCGATTTTGGATGATTCTTATTTATATATTCCTTTATCCGAAAAGTGTCTTCTACAGTACGAAGTGTAAAAAGTTTATCAATACCTACTCCGGGAAGTCTTGGCTGTGTTGGCTTTGCCCCCGGAGAGAGGATCAGCTTATCATAGTTTTCTTCAAATATCTCATCATTCTCTAAATTTTTCACTGAAACCGTTTTACGTTCCGGATGTATGGAAATAACTTCATGATGAATTTTCATGTTAATACGGAAGCGTTTAAAAAAACTCTCTGGTGTCTGTAGTGTAAGTTCTTCCGGGTCTGTGATCACGTCTCCAATATAATATGGAAGCCCACAATTCGCATAGGATATGTATCCAGATCTTTCAAACACAGTAATTTCTGCATGTTCATCCAATCTTCGTATTCTTGCTGCAGCTGTAGCTCCTCCGGCTACACCGCCTACGATTATTACCTTCATCTTATTTTTCCACCTTTCCTGAATAAGCAGCAATGCCACCAATATTATTTACTTTAGAATATCCCATTCGTTGCAACATCCCAGTTGCTTGACGACTTCGGGCTCCGGAATAACAGTATACAAACAGCGGTATTTCTGTATTCTTCACTACTGAAACAATATTGTTAAGTTGTTGTAACGGCACATTTTTACTTTCTGGTATATGCCCTTCCTGATATTCCTGCGGAGTACGTACATCCAGCAGAACTGCACCGGCAGTCCTTTTATATTCCTCTATTCCTTGATTAATATTCGCCTGTTTAAAGAAATCAAAAAAGCCCATTAGCGCACCTCCTTAAAGCATTTCTAAAATCGCATTCTTAGGTCTCGCCCCTGAAACCTGCTGTACAATCTTCCCATTCTTCATAACCACTAAAGTCGGAATGCTCATAATACTGAACTTATTTGCCAGTTCAGGCTCTTCATCTACATTAATCTTTCCAACTTTAATATCTCTACGCTCACTTGCAATCTCCTCTACAATAGGTACTACCATGCGGCAAGGAGCACACCAAGGAGCCCAAAAGTCTAAAAGAACGGTTTTCTCGGAATCCATTATTTCATTCTGAAAATTATTTTTATTGATATTAATAGCAGACATTTTACAGTCCTCCTCGTTTTTTCTTTTATGGCTTTATTATAATCTGAATTTTATTTGTTTTCTGTGATATCATCACATTATTATCATGATTTGTTTTTTAAGAATTTATTTTTTCATCTTATGATCTGATGGCAGTCTCACTTCTCCGGTCCTTTTCTTCATAATAGAATTCTGCGTCTCCATCTGTGTTGGAATATAATCGCTTTCCTGCAGAAATGCACCTGCCGCCTCAGCATATGATTCATATCCAGCTGCTTTCATTCTCTTTAACATTTTTGCCAAAGCACTGTTCTTGTCTCTACTCACCTGACGTGTGCTGATGCCCAGTTCCGCTGCTGTTTCCTTAACTTGTTTTCCCATAATAAAATAATCGCTCACGATTTTCTTTTCCTTCTCTGTCAGATCACTGAAGAGTTCTTTGAAGAAGATCTCTGTTGTGATATCTGATGCAATGTCACGTCCATCATCTGCGATAAAGTCTGTCGCACAACTGTTTTCTGATTCTAATCCACAAAATAATACTGTATTATTTCTCTGATGCTGCTGATCGAACATATAATGTTCCTTATTATAAGAAATATTAAGAACTTCCAGCTCTTCTGCTGTAATATTAGCGTATTTCACCTTCTGATATCTGTCGTAAAATGTGTATTTTCTTTCTTCCATGATTGTTCCTCCGATTTGTCGTTTTTGTTGATTTGTGACAAATCGGAAATCATGGATATCTGGCATAATGTCTGCCTCTTCCCTGCATCTTGATATGCTCTTCCTTTCCGGCATCTACCTGTTAAAAAGGAAGCTTTTTCAAATCTGCAACCTGTTTTTTGGGTATAAAAAAAGGCCATGCCCTTCCGGGCACAGCCTGACGCCTTAAAATTTGAGAAAAGAAAAACCTCCGCAAACATTACGTCTGCGAAGGTCTATTTCTCTCAGCATATCAATTCTAACATGCATGTATTTTCATTGTAATGCCATTCACATGCCAGTTTACTGTCAGTTCACTGCCACTTTACTCCCACTTTTCTTCCAGTTTATTTCCTCCATCTTATTCTGTATCTTTTCCGGACGTGTAAATGCCCAGAGCATTGTTGCATACAAACGGATTGCTTTCTTACGGTTTCGATAATAAGTGGTACTTGGCATATCATCCAGCATCAGCATCACATCTTCATTGGTATTTCCTGCTTCAAAATATCTATATTTCAAAAGCCGATAATACAGCTGTCCATTCTTCGGATAATCCCTCAAAGCTATCAGGGAATCTCTCATGATTTCCAGCAAACAGAGATTCATATCATTATTTAGAAGCTTTTCCTGGATTCTGCGTTTCTCTGCAGTCGCATCGAAATCTACCAGATCATATAACATTTCCTTCAGATGCTTCCCTTCTTCTGCATACATTTCATAATCTATATCCACAAGATTCTTCTCAATACGGAACATTACCTTGGTATACTGACTCAACAATAATTCCGTATTCTTATAAGCATCCTCTGCCACTTCTTCCATATTGATAAACATATCCTGTATTCTCTGCATAATTGTCCTCCTTCCCGACCGCTTCCGCAGCCAGACCAATCATTGTATTGTTTATTCCATTCACAGTCTGTCACTGTCCTAACATCTCTTCATGCAGATTCCGCAGAAATATCTGCTGTGGGATAGCTTCTATTTCTGGCTGACCGGCAACTGTATGATCTATTGAAAGCAATCGGTTCTCACGGGAAAGGATGTATCCCCGACTGCTGATGTTCTCATCGAATATCTATCTCTCCAAAGGGGGCCCTGATTCAGGGCTCCCTTTTAGGGCACCGTTATTTACGTTCCATAAACCATTTATAATTTTCTTCATAAGTCAGATGACAGATTTTCCCGCCCACCTGACAGGTATAACGATATCCGGTTCCGCCAGCTTTTCGACTGGCACAACGCTCCGGTTTTGAAACCTTATCAATCGCATACTTACGTCCATCTTCCCAGACAAACGCTGTAGGGATCAATTCTCCTTCCCGGCTGAATACCGCCAGGACATCTACATACACTTTAGCTGTCATTACAAAACACCTGCTCTCTCCTATCCATGAAAATATGCTTGTGGATGAACCGTGTGTTCCTTAGCATTCAGCTGTGCCAGTATCTTATCCTGATACATAAATGCTCTCTGAATACTCTGATAACCAAATCTTCCACGGATCTCATCTGCCACCTGGTCCATCTTTTTGATTTTTTCTCTTTTTGTTTCATCCATAAATAAATCAAGCTGATAAGGCATCTCTTCAGACACCAGATCACATCCTCGAACACCAAGACTACGAATCGGATGTTCCCAGTTATAATTTTTCTGAAATAACTCAAATGCAGTTCTGGCAATTTCTTCTGTAAGATTACTTGCCCTGTCCAACTTGCACTGTCTCGTGAAATGGTACAGTCCATTATCCCGAATCGAGATTTCTACTGTCCTGCATTGAAAACCATTTTCACGCAACCTGGCTCCTACACTTTCTGAAAGCGCCATCAAAATAATCTTCACATCCAATTCACTAACAAGATCTCTTGGTGTTGTTGTGCTGTTCCCGATAGATTTGATTGGTGCTCTATATCCTTCTACTGAAACTGGAGTCTTATCCCATCCATTTGCAAAGGTATGAAGTACCAATCCCATCTTTCCAAGATATGTTTCTAATATAGAAGGTTCTGCCCCTGCCAGATCGCCAATCGTACAAATGCCAAGTTTCTTCATCGTCCGTTCAGTGCTTCTTCCAACCATGAGTAAATCTCCTACTGGAAGTTTCCATGCAATATCCTTGTAATTGTCTTTGGAAAACTCTGTAATGGCATCCGGCTTTTTATAATCAGAACCGAGCTTTGCAAATATCTTATTCCAGGAAACACCAATACTTACGGTAACACCCAGTTCATATTTAATCCGACTGCTGATCTCTTTTGCAATCTTCATTCCATCTCCCTTGATAGAAGTACTGGCGGTCACATCCAGCCAGCTTTCATCAATCCCAAATGGTTCTCTCTGATCTGTGTATTCACTGTAAATCTCCTGTGCCATTCTGGAAAACCTCAAATAAAGATCCATGCGAGGCGGTACAAAAATTATTTCCGGGCAAACCTGCCTTGCCTGCCACAATGCCATACCTGTTTTTACTCCGGCTCGCTTTGCAATATAATTCGCAGTCAGCACAATTCCATGTCTTGCTTCCGGATCGCCCCCAACTGCCATCGGCTTTCCGGCAAGTTCCGGATGATGCAGCATCTCAACACTTGCGTAAAAGCAATTCATATCTGAATGAAGAATTGTCCTGCTCATAACATTCACCTACCAGTCTAAAAATCGTAATAAAACTTCTTTGCTTCATATTGACTTTGTGAAGTTTTTGAATTATAATTTCTACTAACTTCACGAACGTTTGTTTGTATTCTATACGTGATAATGAACTCTGTCAATAGTTTTTATGAAGTTGATGAAGTTACGATTTCAAAAACTTGGAAAGGATCCCACTATGAATTTTTCAGACAAGATTAAATTTCAACGAGAACAAAATCATCTGACACAGAAAGAACTTGCAGAACTGGTCGGCGTATCCCAGCGTGCAATCGCAGCTTATGAAAGTTCCGGCACAATCGCACGAATCTCTACTATGAGAAAGCTCGCTCATGCATTAAATGTCTCTTATGATTATTTAAAACATGATGAGATCACAGATCCTTCTTATGGAATTGAAAAAATGGATTATATTGATGAAGTCAATGGACAGCTTGGTGAAAAAGGTGCCAGGGACATCAATGAGATTCTCGAAGCCAACCGTGCTCTTTTTGCTGGTGGCGAACTCGATGAAGAAGCAAAAGATGCTTTCTATCAGGCTGTAACCAAAGCATATCTTTCCTGTAAGATGGAAGCCAAAAAGACATTTGGACGGAAAAAGAAAAACACTGAAACGGAAAGGGATTCATAGGTGTCCGTATTTTCGTACAGCACTTTTGCTACTCTATACTTGCAGCAAACTATCTTATGAAATATCGAGGTGTTTTTATGAGTTCAAAATGTATAAGAGACACTGTTAGTAAAGTAAAAACAAAATATCAGGAAAGTGATCCGTACCGCCTTGCAGCCGCTATGCATATTATTGTTAAGAAGCTTCCGCTTGGAACTGATCCAAACTGTTGCAAAGGCTTCTGTATGCGGGAATGTCGAAAGACCTGCATCGTCATTAACTGCGACCTGCCGGAAATCATACAGCAGATTATCCTGATCCACGAGATCGGTCACGCACTCCTTCATCAGAAAACCCTTCAGATCAAGTGTTTTCATGATTTTGAATTATTCGATGGAGTATCACAATGTGAATATGAAGCGAATTGCTTTGCCGCTGATTATCTTCTGGAAGATGAAGATGTACTGGAGATGCTTAACGCCGATATGTCCTTTTTCCAGGCTGCCGCAGAACTGAAAGTTCCACCGGAACTTCTTGATTTCAAATTCCGAATGATGAAACGAAGCGGCGTTCAGATTGTAGATTCTCCGATTACTTCCAACAGTGACTTTTTAAAAGATATCCCTACTTCGGGAATAATAGAAAATTACTAAATATGCTATTTTTGAAAAAGGAGATTTTTGAAAATGATCAACTTAAATAAACATAGAATAGACTTTGGAAAAGGGGATGTAGGCATTGGTGTCATCGGTAACACTACAGATTCCGCACAACTGGCATTTTATAATCAGAGTGCACGTCCCATCCATATACTCAAGAATCCAGATCAGAATCCTGGGTTCGAACCCATGGAATTTAAAGAAGAACCTTTTATCATGAGCTTCTCCAATCCTGAAAGCATTGATGCAGTTATTTCAATTTTACAACGTGCCAAATATATTAATTTCACTTCCAAAAACGAACCGCAAAAAACAGAATAGATGAATGATGTATCTTATAAAGAATGGCTGTCTTTTCTCCAATGAGCAGGCAGCCATTTCTCATGTAATTCTTTAATACAAGTCTCCCACATATCCATCTGCTTCCAGATGCATATAGCACTCGTCCACCTTCTCTGATTCCAGAATCCGCAAAACGTGTTCCATACCTGTAGCAAGTTCTTTTGTTTTTAACTCTTCCAGCGGAATCCAATAAACTCTTCCTTCCTCAGAACTCTTTAATTCTCCGGTAAACTTATCCGCTTTATACAAGGTAATAACATAGTGCACTCCGCTCTTATGCCAATGATATAATCCTCCAAGCTTCGGTGCTTCAACCGTAAGTCCTGTTTCTTCCCAGACTTCCCGAATCATAGATTTCTGAAAAATCTCATTTGCTTCTACGTGACCGCCTGGAAAAGTTGTACCGGTATAGCTATCATTTACTTTATCCAGAGCCAGTACATTCCCTTTATGATCCTGAATCATACACATATTCATAAAACAGACCTTCTCAATCTGACTCTCTTCTTTTTCATTCAGAGATTTTCTGACACGTTTGTTGATATCCGATCGTTTGGATTTATAATGCTTGAAGACCTCTCCATACGGAATCCAGATTTCTGCATCTTCAATTTTTTCATAAACAGAATCCACCACTTCTTCCAGATGTTTGTCACTCGGAAAAGTACATTTTTTCATATAATAATCTCTGGTTGCCTGAAACATCCATTCCGCAATCTTTTCTTTCTGCTTCATTTTTAACTGGGAATACTTCTTATTCGTTTGCAGTAATCTCCCATCTATCATCTTATGGTTTTTCCGTGACATCGGTTTGACCTCTTTTCTTCTTTTTCATTCAGATTTTACTATACCACAGAATCATGCTTGCGTCATACTTCTGAGCTTCGATGTCCTCTTTTTCTTCTCTCAGTACCTTATTTATAGAGGGTTCTTTTTTAAGACTCTCTTCCGGCGGCTGTGCCACCGGTAAATAGCAAGGACAGGAAGTGTATATACACTTCCGGAAAACCAGCAATTTAGGGAACCCTGCCCTAAATTAAAAACACAGAAGTCACTACTTCGAAGAACCAAAGAAAGGAGAATCTGCCTATGGCAAAGAGAAAAAGAAATATACAGATTTTGTTTTGTGTTTCCCCAGAAGAAAAAAAGCTTATTCGTAGAAAGATGATTGAATCAAAGACAAAAAATATGGGAGCTTATCTTCGTAAAATGGCAATCGACGGTTACATCGTCAACACCGATACCACTCCACTGAAGAAACAGTATGAGGAAATGCATAAGATCGGTGTGAATATTAATCAGATTGCCAAAAAAGTAAACAGCACCGGTGATCTGTATCCGGAAGAAAAGCAAGAATTAAAAGAGATGGTGAAAGAATTATGGCGTATCTTAAGATCTTCCCAATTAAAGTAACAGACAAGAAAGCTCTGGACTACATCACGAATCCAGATAAAACAGAAGAAAAACTGTTAGTTTCCAGTTTTGGCTGTTCCCCGGAAACTGCAGATCTTGAATTTTCTATGACAAGAGAAATGGCAAAAAAGAATGGAATGGACAAAGGTGATAACCTGGCATTTCATCTGATCCAGTCATTTAAACCTGGAGAAGTTGATGCCGAAACTGCCCATCGCTTAGGGCAACAATTTGCAAACGAAGTACTGAAAGGAAAATATGAATATGTGATAAGCACCCATGTTGATAAAAATCATATCCATAACCACATCATCTTTAATGCAGCAAGTTTTGTTGATCATCACAAGTATGTTTCCAATAAGCGGAGCTACCATAAAATCTGCCGGATCAGTAATCGTATCTGCCATGAAAATGGACTTGCCACCAGTATGCCAACCGGAGAAAAAGGCAAAAGTTATAAGGAGAACATGGAATATCATCGTGGCACCAGCTGGAAAGCCAAGCTACGTGTTGCAGTTGATAAAGCAATCTGGACTTCCATCAACTATGAGGAATTTTTACAAAAAATGCAGTTAGCCGGATATGAAGTCCGACAGGGAAAACACCTGTCCTTCCGTGCACCGGAACAGAAAAACTTCACTTATATGAAATCTCTTGGAAGCTATTATTCAGAAGAAAATGTCCGCATCCGTTTGGCAAAAAACCGTAACAAAATAAAAGCTCCAAGGCATCTGTCCAGAGAAGCTCGCCTGTATATCAATATCTCCACTTATGTTACGACCGGCAATCGAGAAGGATTTGAACGATGGGCAAAACTAAATAACCTGAAAGAAGCGGCACGCACCTTCAACTATCTTTCCGAAAATAACCTGCTGAATTATGAAGATTTCCAACAGCATGTTTCTGATGTTGATGCTTCTGTTAAAGCGGCTGATCAAAGAATAACGCAAATCAACAGTGAGCTGAGCACACAGAAAATCATTCAAAAACACTGTGATTCTTACCGTCTCTGCCGAAAAGTGATTGAAGATTGCAAATCTGCTAAAAATCCAAAAGCATACCGAACCAAACATCAAGCAGAATACCAACTGCACGATTCACTAAAAAAAGAGCTTCAGGATCTCGGTGTTACCAAAATCCCAAGCTCTAATAAAATCCAGAATAGGATAGAAAATCTTGAATCTGAACAAGCTGCTACTGTCCGGGAAAAACAAGAATTGCAGAAAAAGCAGAAGACACTGAATATCATTAGACAGAATTTCACAGCACTACTTAATGCTCCGGAGATGCAAATTCCCATATCAGAAAAAGAGCTAACTCTCTAAAAAGAAGGAGGTACCTACTTTAACGGTGCCTCTTGCTTTTCGTCTAATCTATTTATATCTTCCTCTTTATGCAATTTCCCATATTACAGTTGCCGTATCAGTAACATTAATATCGTCTGCCTCAATATCTATATCATATGCTCCCGGTGCACTCATTTCACATTCCGTACACTCCATTAATCTCATTTCATTCAATGGCTTTGTTACAAAATCTATCTCTCCCCAAGAATAATCAATTGCCTGTATTTCACCCAATTTCACATTTGCTGCTGTTGTAAGCACCTGTGCCTTTTGAATGGAATCCTCGATTGCTTTATGTAACAGCTCATTTTTACATTTTTCTACATCTGCCACTGTATACTCAATAGAAAACTCTGGCCTTAATGAGCTATGAGCCAAAGCGTAAAGGACTTGCCCTAATCTTTTATTATCAGCTGCAAACTCTATTTTCATATGGTGATTATACTTATAACCTTTAAATCTTCGCTTCCAGCTCTTATCTCTGTCCTGATAGCTTTCATATTCTGTATCGACATTAAAATATACTGTTTTAAGGTCTTTTCTCTGAAAACCAAGTTTCTCAAACAAATCCTTGAGAAGCTCTGTATCTTCTGTTGACCTTCGGAGAGTATCTTCATATTCTTTGCAAAGTTCTTCCTTGTTGACATATAACCGGATTTTATCCGGCTTTACTGCTATTTTCCCTTTTCCTGTAACTGCCCGAAAAAAGGACATAAAAAAATCCCTCCAAATTTAAAAACAAATTCAGAGGGTAATTTAGGGTATAACAAAATAACCCACCCGAATATCGTTTTTTTTATTTGGTGAGTTTGTTCTTTCAAATACGAAACAAATGCTCATGTACGGTAAAGTATCACAAGAAAATTATGTCGAATTGACAGCCGCCTCCGCTATACCGAATAAGGAAATAAAGAGTCCTCAAATTTTGCGCTACTAAATGAAGACGAGCGGAAGTAATCTCCCGCTCGTCAGTAAACTTAACTATGCCATATCAATCCCGCTTCTTTCCCGCCACCGGCACTAAGAACAGCGCGGGCAACAGCAGGAAAGCGGTACAGACCAGCCCCCAGGGTATGGACACCTGCTGGGCTACCAGCCCCACAATAGGCCCGCCGATGATCTGCCCGAAAGAGTCCAGCTGTCCGCTGGTGGAAAAGACTGTGGCGCGCATTTTCTCATCCACATGGTCGTTCATCCAGGCGGCCAGCACAGGCTCCTTGATGGTGCGCATAAGCCCCGCCAGCAGGAACACCAACAACATGAACCAAAAGCTCCGCCCCACCGCGAAGAGAACCAGGCACAGGATATACCCGGCGCTGGTGGACATGACCACACTGGTTCGGCTGACAGTCCCTTTTTTCTCCATGCGGGCGATGAGCAACTGAGAAGCCAGAATACCTAAGCCGTTGCCGATAAGACTGATAACACCGAACCAAGTGACGCTGTTCAGCGGCCCGATAACGGGTATTACCGTGTCATCCAGAAAATGAGCGGTGGAGAGCCGGTCAAAGCCTTCACTGGCAAGTCCCCCGCATAGTGTGATTGCTAAGAGCGCCAGCAACACAGGTGCGCCTTTCACAAAGCCCAGGTTGAGCTTGAACAGGCAGACAAAGTCTTTAAGCAAGCCCTGCCGTTCCTCAATAGCAGGGGAGAAGTTGGTTTCTGGCATGATGCGAACCATCACCAGCCCCAACAACAAGCACAAACTGCCCCCCAAGATGACAGGCATTTGCAGGTTTATGTTTCCCAGCAGTGTGCCCAGCACCACGCCCAGAACGCCGCCGATTTGCCCCATTTGACTGCCCCGCAGGAACACCTTGTCTATGGGTTTGTCCTCTTCCTCCGAGGCAATCCACGCCTCCAGAGCGCCGGTGATGAAGGTATCACCGCAACCCCAGACAACCTGGGCCAGCAGAACCGGCGCGAACCACGGTAGCGCACCCTCCATCAGAAAGCCCAGGCCGTAGAGGAACATTCCAATCAGCACCGAGCGCCGACGGCTATACAAATCCGCCACCACACCGGTGGGTATCTCGAACAGAAAGCAGGAGGTCTCCAGAACCGTCCCTACCAGGACAAGCTGGAAAGCATCCAGCTGCACCACCTCCAGGTGGTACACGATGGAAAGCACTGTGGACATAGAAACCGCCAGGGAACAGACAAATCGGAACAGCAGGTAGACAGAATATGCCTTTGAATTTTTAGCAAACATGAAGTTACATTCTCCTTTCAAATCTCATTTTATATGACTTTTGCAAGCTGTTAAGCTAACTTGTGGAACATATGCCGAACCTTATCTATACGGCTATTCGGGCGGCGGGGTTGGCAAATAAATTTACCAATAGCTGGCTGGTATCCTTTTAACTCTGTCAAGCAGACTCCCTGCCCATTTGTGAAATAAGTTAAATCGTTCCTGTATTCTTGAATACATCTAGCAGGGATTTCTCCTTTCAGAATGACCTCGTCATTCTTTATCTGAGTACTTACAATATCTGCACAATACCTTGGAGCATCATGATACGCCCGTGAGAGATATTCCTGCGGTGCATAAATTTCAAAGTGGAGATATGGCTCTAATAGTTCTGTCCCTGCTTTTTTTAAAGCCTGCTCCAATACGATAGGGGAAAGCAGCCGAAAGTCTGCGGGGGTACTTACAGGACTATAATACAATCCATATTCAAAACAGATTTTACAGTCTGTCACTTTCCATCCATACAGCCCCTGCTCGCAGCCATAAAGAACCCCCTCCATAACCGCATTTTGGAACGATTGATTTAAATATCCAAGTGAAACTCTGCTTTCATACTGCACTCCGCTTCCAATAGGGAGCGGCTCTATGGACAACCCGACAGAAGCCCAGAAAGGATTTGGCGGGACTTCTATGTGGATGGTATATTCTGCTTTTCTAAGCGGTCTTTCCATATATATAACAGTAGGCTCTTTTATTTCTGCCTCCACATGATATTTTTCCTCAAGGATGGCACAAATGACTTCCATCTGCACATTCCCCAAAAAAGAAAGTATAATCTCATGCGTTGTAGTATCCACATAATATTTTAAAAGAGGGTCTGTATCAGCAATCTCTGCGAGGGCATTTAACAGGGCTTCCCTTTGCTCCGGCTTTTGCGGCTCTACCGTTGTCCGAAGTAATGGCATGGGATTATCAATCCGTGTTTTGTGAGGCAGGAGTTTTTCATTTCCCAGAATGTCGTTCAGTTTCAAAGTATCATCAGCTAAAATAACAATTTCTCCCGGACAGGCATGGTCAGCCGGGACGATTTCACCATTTGTCGGAACACACATCTCTGTGATTTTTATTTTCTCTTTTTCAGATATTCTAATAACATCCCTCAAATGCAATGTTCCGCTATATATACGCACATAAACAAAACGCCGCCTTTTCTCTGAATATTCAATCTTAAAAACCTGCCCGCATAGTTCAGATTGACCTTCAGGCGTTGATGAATAAAATTTACTGGCAATTACTTCTATAAGCTGCCGAATCCCCAGATTGTTTTTAGCGCTTCCGTGATAAACGGGAAATAACGTTCCGTTTTGGAATCTCCTGTTTTCTTCCTGTTCCAGTTCTGACATTTTAAACGGTTTCCCTGACATATATTTCTCTAATAGTTCATCGTTTCCCATAATTACCGCATCCCACTGTTCCATATCGTCATTGTCCGTTACATTTATATGGGGATGCTGCCCAACCTTTTGCTTCACTATAATTTCCGAAGAAAGCTTTGCTTTCATTTCCCGATATACCATTGGCAAATCAATCCCCTCTTGGTCAATTTTATTGATGAAAAAAATTGTCGGAATCTTCATTATCTGTAGTGCATGAAACAGTATACGGGTCTGTGCCTGTATGCCATCCTTTGCAGAAACTAATAATACTGCTCCGTCTAATACGGATAAAGAACGGTATACTTCCGCCAAAAAATCCATATGGCCTGGCGTATCTATAATGTTGACTTTTACATCCTCCCACTGAAAAGATGTCACTGCTGTCTGGATAGTGATTCCCCTTTGACGCTCCAAATTCATTGTATCTGTCCTTGTTGTGCCTTCATCTACGCTCCCTAGTTCTGCAATTGCACCACTGGTATATAATAAACTTTCCGTTAATGTTGTCTTTCCTGCGTCAACGTGAGCCAGAATGCCTAAGTTAATTATTTTCATGTGATTTTCCTCCTATCAACACCCAAAAAAGGGCATAAAAATACCCAGTGATAAATACTCCTATCACTGGGTAAATAACTCCAATAGCCCCAAAACACTTATATGTTTTCGGGCATATAAAATTACATGATAAAAGTATTCTTAAACTGGGTACAAAAAACTAAGCCCCATATTAAAAGTGAAACGGGACTGCTACTTTTTGTTCCCACTATCAAATTGACAGTTTATTTAAGAATACCTTGCCGCATATTTATTAACTCCTTGTATAATACTGAATCTAATTATATTCCTTAACCCTTTATTTGTCAAGCTGACAAACTAAAGCAGAAAAAGCGGCAGGATTTCCCCCTGCCACTAATCATCTGTTTATGCAAAAATAATTTCCTTTTCCACAATCTCCCTCGCACAAGCCCTTATGTTATTGAGGCATCCTGTCCATTCTAAGGCGTTTTCTGCCTTTAGCTGTTCCGTTATGCCCTGTGCCTGTTTCATACCCTCTATGAGCCTTTCAAAGCGTTCCTGTGCCTGTCTGTTGATGTCGGCAAGGTAGGCGTTTAGCCTGCCGCTTGTAAGAAGATTGGTGTATGTAACTTTACGGTACTGTTTTAGATAATCTAAATGCCGTTGCCCCCAGATGCCTATTGCCTGTTCTTCTTCGGCGGGTACAGTTAAGCACGGTATCAAATAATCCCCTTGCCTTTCGTATTTGCCGCCCAGTTCCTCAAATAATGATTTTGCCATTGTCTGTTACCTCCACATTCTTTTTTATTTTGAATGTCCGCAAAATCCGTCCTACATCTATGGGATTACTTGGAAGATTCCAGTGCATAATCACACGACAATAATTATGAAAATCCAATCCTTCCTGTCCGATTGATGTTGTGGCGAGCACAAATGGACGCATTGGTGAGTTAAAGGCATTTCTGATATTTTCTTTACGCATGACTACCTTGGAATTATCTCCTGCATCCTTTGTAAATCCAACTGCATAACTCGACCTTATTCGACATCCATCACTCTTCCTGTCAGCTCCGTTAATACGTTTTTTGAAATCAGGATAAGTATCAGCGATATAGGTGGCTGTATGTATCTTCAATGAATCCATCATCATGTCATGCACAATCTGATACTGATTTCCATCCGACTGAAAACCTGCTGTTTCTTTCAGCATATGGATATATTCATCAATCATTGCCTGAAAACAGCCATCTTTACAGTATTTAAGTACATTCTGCCAATGGGAATTATCATCCCTGCATCTGCCATAAGCAAGATCAATGATAGCTGTTGACTCCGGCAAATTGAAATTATTGACAAATACCTTTGCAAGCGATGTTGCTCTGGCTGTGCTTCTTCCATTAGAACGATAAATGCATATTGCTGGCGAACCCAGTACCATATTTACCAATGTTTCCAGAAGATCCTCCGGCTTTCTTCCAAGATGAATCTCCTCCGGGGCATCCAAATAACTTCTTAGCTTATCAATATGAGCAATAAAGCCCTTATTTCTCTTATCCTTTGAACTGCTTCTGACCTCAGATGTTGTATCCTCTTCGTCTGTATTCATTTCCCACACAATATCCTCTATCCAATGCTTTGCATAGATGACTCCATCCATGAGCATCGGTGCAAGATAATACCACCTGGCATCTTCCTTATTGTTACCCGAATCACCATACTTTTCTTCGATTATCGCAAGCTTCTCTTTCAGTTTCAGCCGTACAGATTTCTCTATTACTTCTAATGATTCATGATTATTCAATGACTCAATCGGTAAATACATATCAGAAAGTGTCTTTGAAGGATAAAGCAATGCAAACAGGCTCATGCCTCTTACTTCTCCATTTGAAACATTAAACCTGAGCCTTGCCACCGGGTATCGTCTCGAACCATCCGCAAAATACCCCGTATTCTTCTTATCCTGATTCTTTATCTGATGTACCAGTTTTCCAACTGTAAGTCTTTCCGCCTCATAGGAAACAAGCGCACCTATCATTCGTGGAACCATCTCCCATGCAGAAAATACAAGTATTTTTGAAAAGCCTTTGCTGTTTTTATATGCTCCCTGCATCTCATAATATGGCAGTGATGGAGGAATCCACAGATATTTTTCTGCACCGCCGGTAAATGCTTTTTCTTTCAGTGCCTCAAGCCTTGCATTGGTTTTCGGCAGTTCATCATATTTATTGATTTTATTGCGATTCAGCCACAAGAGACATTGTTCTCTTTCACTTCCAAATTCATCTGGATGTTTTATATAATATTTTTCAATCTGCTCTTTAATCTTATATTTCTTCATAAAGGACATAAGATACGGACAGCTCTTTGCATAATCTACCGGTAAAGAATGATTTGAATCCGTTTTTGACAACAATCGTGACATCTGTATATAGGAGTTTATGTCATTTTCATCTATCTGCAAATGATGCTTCACGCTGCTGTCATCCGTATAATCACCGGAATCCATGACAGATATACGCTCTGTCCTGCTGACTCCCTGATACATGGCATTTTCTGCCAGCTCCTTCATACGGATAATTGCACTGTCCCCTGCCTTCAACTCACTTAGAGCATGGGAATAATTCTTCCACACTTCCTTAAATTTAATGTCTTTGACTTCATCATCAAAAAGAAAGTTCATAACCTGAAAAAACTCTGCATAATGCTCATCAAGCTGATTTTCATCTATCTCTTCAAGGGTAGAATACAATTTATATGGTGTAGCCGACAACAGAAGTACCCTTGTATCATGTCCACTAAGGAAACTGTGTGCAAGAATACCAAGCTCACTGTCATCGGATGACAAAAGAAACTTAAATCTCTGAAACTCATCCATGATTACCAGATCCGGCTCAAGCATAGATACACTGATTCTCGCAAACATCACACGAAGCTTATTCATCACATAGTAATTGGAATATGTAAGCTGTTTATTGTATCTTCTTTCATGCAAATGATTAAGCAGCATGTCCCTTATACTTTCATACTCCTGATAATTAAGGATTTTTTCTATCACATTTTGTGGATAGACACCCTTCGTCATCTTTTCGCATTCTGCCACACGATTTTCAAAGTTCCATTTTGCCCATCCATCCCATGCTTTTACAGCATCCATTATCATAAATTTTTCAAGAGAAGTTACATGTCCTTTAAAGTCCGGCATTCTCCTTAAAATGGCATACATAAGTGCTCTTTCCTGCACACTTCCACCTCCGGTGGTCATGCGGAAAGATGTTTCCGGTGTAAGTGGGATAAGCTGTATAAAACCTTCCTTTATCTGCGGATCATTTTCCTGCTCAGTAATCTTTAAATGCTGCATAGACAGTCTGGTATCTGATACTGAGCCGATGGCATTCTTTCCTGTTACATCAAGTTTTCTGATATTCTGATTTGCTATGTTCTGATTAGAGCAGATATAAATTACCTTAAACAGATCATCTTTCTCTTCGATTCTAAGTCTTGCTGTCTTTACAATTGCTCCTCTGGCAATAAGAGTTTTTCCCATACCCACTTCATCTGCTACAAGCACACGATTCTGATTATGCCGGAACAGATAATCCACTCTCTCCACAGTCGCTCTTTGAAAATCCTTCAGACCGGAAAGGGTACGCTTTTCAATTTCATCTATATTAAATTGTAACATGACATCACCTCGTTATCTTCTGATTTTCAAAGTATTACAAAAAGTCTCATACAGTTCACGGAATTCATCCGGTATAATATCCTTATCTGTAACCATCTTAAGCACATATCCAATGTCTTTTATTCTTTCCGGCCCTTCTACAGATGTCTTTAACATCTTTTCATAGAGTGCCGGCATTGCATCACTCGAATTGGCAAAAAAGCCGGATTCTCCCATCTGCTTTCCTTCAAGCATAGATGCTACATAATCATCACCAAGTACAAACGCTATGTACTCAACAAATGATGCCCTATCTTTTACCACACTGTTTACTGCAGCACTTTCTCTGTCATCCGGGAAACCACTTGTAGGGATCATAATAATTCTGCGAATTGTATCATCACCTGATCTTGCAGTAATCTCATAGAACTCTGATAACTGCAAGATCTCAAGCTCTGAAAACTCTATATGTTCTGACAATGTCTGCTCCTGCTTTGAATTAAATGGTGATACTGTAACCTCACTATCAGATTCAATACCACTGAACTCAACCTCTATCTTGTACTTTCCAGCATTCTCATTATCTTCTGAAATTACAGCCTGCCTTTTCACTCGGCACAAGTCCTTAATTTTCTGCTCCAGCAGATTTCTATTGTCACTTTCTGTTTCCAAAACAGCATCCGCTACTGTAACCTGCTCAAATGGATTCTTTGCATCTCCTACCGGTCCACAGAATATATCCTCTAAGAATTTATCCCCATTCAGATACATATTCTTTGTACCAAGCCACAGCATCATTTCAACATTTTTATTAATTGCAGAATAGGAAGCATTCATGGAACCAAGATACAGGTCAACATCTGAATATTTCCTTCTCAGATAGATTTTTGCATGAATATCCTGTTTCTTTTTATCTGCGAGTTCATCTGAAATTTCTTCCTCACCATCTATAATCTCATCCTTTAATGCATAGATGGTAAAATTATCTACATCTGATGCTTTGAGTTTTCCAAGCTCAGAACGTCTCGTAACAAGTGTTCTCTTACAGTCCGACAATGCCCTGTCTGTCAGGTTAAAATCTGCAATCACACTTTCTGATAAAAACGGAGACATCACTACAAGCTCATTAAATGTCGAATTGGCATTTCCTCTTTCCTTGCAGAATAGAATATCCTCCTGCATCCGGTAAGCATTTTTTCCAATACCAAGTGGAAGCACTTCAAAATCCTCTCCAAATATTTTACTATCAAGTGAAAAGGATACATCCTTAATGTCTGCACATAATCCACGAATCAGGTTTCTTTTCTTTCCGGCATTATTGCTGGTATTATGCACATTCGTTACAAGATAATCCAGAAAATCACAGATAGGCTGAGTCTTTTTCTTCTGTCTGACATTTTTACTGCTATCCATTGCAAAGCTGATATCCCAGCTCCTGTCAAAAGTCAGATTTCTGCTCATTACCACAAAACGATATTTTTTATCGCCCTCAGCGTTTACATATGCTAATATCCATGTTTTCGGATGAAATGCCGGGTATCTCCCAAGCTGTCTGTCCTTTGGCAGTGCAACTTCTACTACCATTTTCTCTAATAAAATAGATAGTGCAGTTGGTTTTGTTGGCACTTTAATCTGTCCAGCTTCACAAAATAGCACGATTTTATCTGATACCTTCTGCAATGCATTTAGCATACCAATGGGATTCTGCATAAGTTTACTATCTGTTTCTTCTGATAAGCCAAGGCATATTGCCACGGCTGTGAGTGCTTCCAGGTCAAGTGAATATGTAGTGCCTACTGCTCTGTCCAGTCTATATCCATCCGGAGGCATCAAGATACCGCTGTAATCCGTTCTATCTCGGTTTGAATCCGGTCTAAACATCAGCATTCACCTCCCCAGCATATATGTCATTCACAATCCTTCTGGCATTTGAGAATCTGTAATCAAGCATTCCACCGCCCACCCATTTTGAATGATCAAATTCCTTTGTTCTGCTTAACTTTGCTCTGGCTGCTCCTTTCAGGCTCCGTTCCCTCTTACGAATCAGCTCATCAGCCATATCAATATCAGATGCCATAAATGCTGTTTGTATCCCACTTAGAAAACTCTTTGCCCTTGGATTTATCAGCTGCAATTCTCCAAACACTGCATCCAGATCTACTGTCGCATTATGCCTTATATCCGGAAGCAACCTGCTCCATTCATCATTTGCGTATGTATTCTCGTCTTCTGAAAGCATGACATTGTATCTTACTCTCGCCATATACACCAGATTATTAAAATCGCAGGCAAGCTTCATCATATATGCCAGCTTTTCACTTACTTTTTCTGATAGTTCAGCCGTTAAAGAAGCAAAATCATCATATTCATTCAAATCAATATGATTTTTCAACACATATTCCAAAAGAGACCCTTTCGTTGACTTCTGAATCTGCTTATCCAGATAGAAAGCTTCCTCCTGCGTCAGCTCTATTGTAAGGTTGTCTCTCCAATCATCATGATAAATCGGAAGATTCCAGAATCTAATATTGCCGATATCTCCTGCATCCGAATCATCCTTATCATTTTCCTCTGCATCATCATTTCTGTTTCCTAACCGGCTGACAGACTTCTGTTCTTTTAGCTTTACCGCCAATGAAACATACTCCGGTATAGACAGACCATAATCACAGAATATTCCAAAGGTACGAATTCCATTCCAGTAGATATCTGATGGTTTTCTTGCCACCCAGCCCTTTGGCAATACACGACTTCCAATAACACCTTCTGCCTTGGGATCTGCTTCTAACAATCTGATGCCACAATCTTTTTCAGCAGAATCTATAGCTCTTAAAACTCTATTTGCATCCTTTCCATACCTGCCATCAACAGCCTCCCTTAACATATATGGAACAATAAGGAAGTACTTTGCTCTAGTCTGGATGGTAGATGTCCCCGGAAAGAAATAATTGGCAAAAGCATCACGAATAACGCCGATTCCAAGTTCATCGACTGCTCCCTGTTCACTCAGAAGGTTAATCACATCGAATGCCTTCTGCCGGTCTTCTTTTGAAAAATCTATCCATCCTAACTGCATGTTTTCACTTCCTTATTTCTTCGTCAAATATGTATCTTCCACATAAGTCTCCGGTGTCGCCTCTTCAATTACTCCCGACTTTGGATCAAAGATATATTTCTTCTTCAATCTCTCATACAATACAGAACCTACAGTCTCCATTACCTGCCTCATCATATCAGGATCATCAAACAGTTTTCTGAAAAACTGGTCATTCTGCTCATATCTGTCTGCTGCCATATTCGGAAAATCCTTTTCAAATAACAGCATAAATGTTGCCCTGTCATTGTTCTTTGCGTAGCTCTGCCATTTCTCCTGATTGGCATAATCATTTTCCATCTGAACAAGAACTTTATCCATCTCTGTAAAATGAGTGCCATACTTTTCGTTTATCTTATCAATGATTACTGTCAACGGGTCTTTCTTAGGCTCTCTATGACCGGAATCACCGGAGATAGGTGTATATCCGCCTTCTGTGCTTTCAAGCTCTATCGGACCTTCAAAGTCTTTTTCCAGCTTATAGTATTCAAGAAGAACTTTGTCATCAATATTTATCTTCTCTCCTCCATGTCCCTTAGGAAGCATTGTGTATAAGAATTTTGAATAAATACTGAATCTGTGAATATCCTTGTCAAATAACCTGCATACCTGTGTAATATAGGCATACACACGATTAAAGCTTGCCAATGTAGACTTGAATATATCCTGTTTTTCAACTTCAAGTACTTCATATCTGTCTACCGCTGGTCTTAACTGTCCCTGGAGTTTTCCAAGATCACCAGCTGATTGATTCTCACTCTGATAGAAAATATCTGCAAATTTATCCACTTCTGATTTTTGATATACCCTGAAATCATCCAAGGTGTTCTTCATGTCATATACAACATTAGGATCTGTTTCCTCCAAGAGCACAGTTTCCTCATAGAATGGCTCAAAAGATGCTTTGATATCCTCTGCTGAATTCACAAAATCAAGTACAAAGGTATCTACTTTTCCTCTTGTAGTACGATTCAATCTTGATAAAGTCTGTACTGCCTTTACACCGGACAATTTCTTATCCACAAACATGGTGTGAAGCAATGGTTCATCAAAGCCTGTCTGATATTTTTCCGCAACAACAAGGATTCCATAATCATCTGTATGGAATGTTTCCGGTAAAGCCTTTTCTTTGATTGTCTTGCCTTCTTTATCCTTGTTCATTCCCTCTTCAGTAAACACATCATCGTTATCTTTCACTTCACCGGAAAAAGCGACTAACACTTCAAGGTCATTCAGTCCTTTTTCTTTTATCTGTCTCTTAAATTCCTGCACATATCGTACTGCATGAAGTCTGGATGGTGTAACAACCATAGCCTTCGCTCTGCCACCTATCTTATGTCTTGTGACATTCATAAAATGTTCCAGCATAATGGCGGTCTTCTGAGAGATATTATGTGGATGCAGTGTCTCATAATTTACAATAGCCTTTGAACCTGCTGTTGTATCAAATTCCGGATTATCCTCAATAATCTTGGCAATCTTATAGTACATTTTGTAGGTCATATAGTTCTGCAAAACATCCAAGATGAAATGCTCCTCTATTGCCTGTCTCATAGAATAAATATGGAAAGGTCTGTAGATTCCTTCCGCATCCTTCTGACCAAACA
Source organism: Blautia sp. HCP3S3_G3 (assembly GCF_052063365.1). NCBI lineage: Bacteria > Bacillati > Bacillota > Clostridia > Lachnospirales > Lachnospiraceae > Blautia > Blautia sp. HCP3S3_G3. Next base: position 135,332 of record NZ_JBQHXR010000007.1, read on the forward strand.
GCTGCAATGTTTTTCCTTTTGGCGTTGCTGTAAATGCAAAGAATGATAAGTTCTTATGCATCCCCTGTGCTGCCAGTTCGTCTAATAGCTTGTCCTCATCATCCTTGCGGTTTCTCTCGTCCTCATCTTCCATCTCGGCATACTCTTTCAGAATTTCTTCAGTATCAGCTAATGCTCTTTTTAACTTTTTCGCTGCATCTCCGGTCTGCGAAGAATGTGCCTCATCAATAATAATCGCAAATCTTTTTTTTGCAGAATCCACTTCTTTATAGATTACCGGGAATTTCTGTAATGTAGTAATAATAATGCCTACACCATCATTGATTGCATCTCTAAGCTGTCCCGAATTTTTATCTACTTTCTTAACCACACCTTCCACATGGTCAAACTGATATACTGTAGACTGTAACTGACTGTCCAACACTCGTCTGTCAGTAACGATGATTACTGACTGGAAAATCTTATTGTCTTCATAATCATGGAGTCCGGTAAGTCTGTGTGCCAGCCATGCAATCGAATTGGACTTTCCTGAGCCTGCACTATGCTGGATCAGATAACTCTTACCTGAACCATTCTTTTTTACATCTTCCAACAGCTTTGTAACAACATCAAGCTGATGATACCTTGGGAAAATCATAGTCTCTTTCACAAGATTTCCATTTTTATCGTACTCCTGCTGCAAGTGCATATATTTCTGTAAAATTTCCATCAGACTGTCTTTGCAGAGTACTCTTTCCCAAAGATAAGCTGTATCATATCCATTTGGATTTACCGGATTACCTTTGCCACCTACTTTTCCGGCGCCATTACTTCCCTGATTAAATGGCAGGAAATAAGTGTGTGCGCCCTCAAGTCTTGTAGTCATATAAACATTGGTAAGGTCTACAGCGAAATGTACCAATACCCTTTCCTTAAAGGCAAAAATCGCATCCTTACCGGCACGATCAAACTTATACTGATTAATCGCATTTGTTGTATCCTGTCCTGTAAACTGACATTTCAATTCCATAGATACCACCGGAATGCCGTTTGCAAAAAGAACAATATCAATGCTGTTTTCATTATGTACAGAATAATGAAGCTGTCTGGTACAATGAAGGATATTCGCATCATACTGCATCTGTGTAGTCTCATTCAAAGAGGTCTCTGTTTTTTATACGAAAATTCGTATAAAAAACATTATGCGAACTCTGCCCTTATACGAACCATTCTGGCAGGAATGACCTGAATATCAGTATTCCTGCATCAGAAAGTTCGTATAAAACCCTTAGTCCAGGCCAAGGATTCTGGACAGT
>NZ_JBQHXR010000008.1:0-121961 GCF_052063365.1 Blautia sp. HCP3S3_G3
CATCCGGGTTGTACTTGACAGTGGGGTTACAGAATATCTGGCCACTAATGTAATGGATTCTGATTTATATCCGGAAATGTTTAAAGAACTGTACTTTCTCAGATGGAAAACCGATTGAATCTAAATACAATGAGCTGAAAAACCAGCTTGAAATGGAAGAATTCTCAGGTGCAACTCCTGTCTCAATAGAACAGGAATTCTATATCAATATGTTCTATTCTAATCTCTGCGCAATCGTTAAGAATGATGCTGATGAGAAAATAGCTGCATCTTCCAGACAGGACAATCAATACAGATATCAGGCAAACCGGTCCTTTATTATCGGCAGGGTGAAATGTCTGACTACACGGTTACTTTGCGGTGAATTCCAACGCAGTGTAATATTCACTCTGTTCCGCTCTGCTGCCAGACACCGGTCTCAGATACAGCCCGGACGCAGTTATGTCCGCAAGAAGAAAAAGGATAATCTGAGAACTCATTTCAATCATAGAAAATCAGCATTATAAGGATGTTCCTTTTCTTTCGCATACAAAATCTCATGAAAGGTGGTGATGCCCGGGCCTCCCTGTCAGAATTCCTAATATTTGTATGCACGATCATTCCTGCAGGTCAAAAGAATGTTCAAAGCTGGCGCATTTTGCATCTTTTAGTACTTGCCGGTATGGCATCATCTATTTTCAGGCTACCACTGCGCCCATAAAACCAAAAGCAGCCAGATGCACTCTGGGGAATTCGAGTGTACACGCTATAAAAAATTTTGAAGCCGTATTTTCTGAATTTATCATTCTGTCAAATTACTTAAGTTGACCACATTGGTGCCTGTCACCAATGTGGTCAGTAAATGTACGTGGTTCCTTTGATTTTTTTACGAGTTATCCCAGCTGAATCAGATGGTATTTTTACTTTAAAATCGAGATACATGGCGCTCACCTTTCGAGAGTTAATTACTTCCCCTTTGTTCTACCATATTTACTCAATTTTTCAAGCAAAATCGCAGTATTTTCAATGAAATCAAGGGATTTTTACCATCTTCATTGCCTTTTCTGACACAAACGAGAGTTAATTATTATGGAAGTTCACACAGAAGAGGTGCAACCAATTGGCTGCACCTCCATGTTCTTGATTGTTTTTGTGGGTACTTGTATCTGCGAAATATTAAATTTCCGCTTGACATTAACCTATATTGGTGGTAAATGTATAGATGCAGTTAATCACCAATTTGGATTATTTGGAGGCGGACTCAAATGAGCTTGTATCGCACAATAATTCCCAAGTATACATTTATTCCATATGACTTTCCTACTTCTAGAGATGGAAAATATCATTGTCTGCTTGATGATGGGCAGATTTTGAGGTCTAGAAGGGAACAACTCGGTCTATCAGTTTATCAGGTTGCTGAAATGGCGGGTATACAATTCAGTCAATATCAGCGTCTTGAATCAGGGGAACGTTTCTTTTCCGGATGTTCTATGAAAATTGGACTCTCTGTGTGTGCCGTTCTTTTGCTTGACCCTTTTGAGTTCTTCGACGTCAATGTTAAACAGCCAAAACCGGATATCATGATGCCACATGAGGTTTTTGACGGACTCCAAGATGAAATGCCACGCCCCAAAAAAGTTGGTAGAAAGCCTATTAGGAGGGACATTATGACTGTATACTTTAATCACCCATCTTTTTCAATCATCATCCCCCGCGAAGTATTAGTGGCTCTCGGCAAGCCCGCATATATCCAAATGATGTGGAATCTTAACGAAAAACGGCTTCTGCTTCATGTTATAGATTCTGACGCAGAGCAAGCATTTGATATTCCACCTCATCTTTACGATAGTTGTACCGCTCTTGCTTTTCCTCGTGCTGCTATATTTTCAGAGCTAAAAGAAGGACTTGGGTGGGATACCGAGCTTTATGCAGCGGAATGTCGGATTGTCTATGATAAAACCAATGAACTTTTTATTCTCTGCGATTTAAACACCGCACAAAAATCCGAAAAAATAGTGGGACCTTTTGCTATTCCGACATGCATTGATGATGGCATGGATGATGACGAAATCTTAGATGAGGATGGTGAAGAAAATGAAGAGCTATAAAGTGACAGTCCCGAATCGTCATAATCTCCCGCAGTCATTTGGTGTGAATGAATACGATGATCATATTAAACTGAGTGCCTATCTATCCAATAACATAAATAGTGTAGATATCCCTACGCAGATATCCGAGAAGCCGGTGACGGTAGTCGGAGCCGACTGTTTCTTCAATCATGGAGAAATCACAGAAATCAGTTTCCCGGATACTCTGACCAATATAGAGACACAGGCTTTTGCTATGTGCAAGGGGATCAAGGAATTGATTCTTCCCGGCAGCATCAAAGAGATTGAAAGTTATGCATTTCGTGACTGTACGGGCCTGAAGAAGATTATTCTTCCTTCCAGTCTTAAAACATTGAAGCAAGGAACATTTGCGTTTACCTATTTACCGGATGATGTAAAGATTACTTTAAACGAGGGGCTCGAAACTATTCAATCCAAAGTTTTCTCCGGAGGAGGGGTTAATTTAGGCTTCACTGTAAAGCTGCCGTCTACTGTCAAACAGTTGGCTGACGACGCCTTTGATCCTGGAATTAGGGTAATCCGCATTAACTATGATAAGCACATTCCTCTACAACATTCTGTAAAAGCCGCACAGGTTATACGAGAAGCTATATCTGAGAGTGATCTGAATGACCACATTGATACAAGCATCGATTTGCTCCGTAGAATTAAGCAAGAGCATAACTTAGGTCTTTTGACTGATCACGAATGCGAAAAGCTTTTCTATGAGGAGTTTTGCAAAGGCTTTTTCGAATATCTAAAAAGCAAAAGACTTAAAGCCAAAATATGCGATAACAATTGGAACCTGTTCATAAAAGATTACAACCTTTGGAGAGAAGGAAACACTACTCCATCCAACGCGAATGAGTCGTGGCTATTCTATGTCGATTCTGAGCCAGCCAGCCAGACAGACAAAACATGCTTTTTCAAATTGATGGAGTCTTATTCTGTTCCTCTTGCATACTTCAAGCCTATTTCCGATAACTGCGTTTTTCCAAGTCTTCACTACGATGTGTATGGGACGTATATGGCAGGGACGGTCAAGTTTGAATTAATTGATGATAGTGGCCTGTACACATGTAATAATCCGATAGACAAGCAATTTGTTTTAACCGATAAGACCGGCCTGAAAGCGTATATAGCTGTAAATAGACCTGCTAAAAAAGATGAACTACATAATCTTATGACTACTGCGTTTATCGGAACCGGTACGATTGATGGATATACAAGTTCTCGAGCCCGTGAGATTTACATCTCCATTAAGGAACAACAAACAGTATGGTTTTGGTTTGTTGTTGGGAGCGATGATCTTGATGTCCTCCATCACTTTCCACTTTGGGATTCCTACAACGCTTTTGAAACAGAGCGGCAGGAGAAAATACATGAGCACATTCTTAATCTAATGTATCGAATCGATAATGAAAGCCATGAATGAAACGGAGGACGAAGAATGTACAGATTTGACTACTCTTTGGACGATTATCTCCGTGTAACCGATAATTGCGCCAATCACGTTAAAATGCTCCTCCAGACCCGCTATGATGAACTGGAGCATATTCGTGAAGCTATCAATGATCGTTATCCATTCGAAGATCTGTTTCTGAAACAAGCCGAAGTGGATGATGAAAAATTTCTAATTCACAGACTTTTGGAATATTTGGATTCATGCGTTCTTGAGCGAAGGGAATTCCGAAGGGAAATGTTTTCAGATGCCGCAGGAAGTGCAACTGGTACAACAGATGATAGCGGATCAAGAGAGTCAGTCTGAAAGCCACTTTTCTTTGTCCTCATCTGTTAAGTGGCTTGAAAAATTGCACGTATTTCTCGATTCTCCATAATCATTTATCATGGGCTCTTGATAAATGTTTCGACCAGCAATTACCTCCCACAGAGTAAGCAACACTTCTTTCTTGCATTTTCCTCCCAGATTTCGAATGCGAGAAAGTGGGCCAAACTCCAATATATCACGAACTGTGTGTATTCCAGCACGTTTCAAGCAATTTGTGCTACGAACGCTCATGTCCAGTTCCTCCACAGTCATACTCATTACGTTTTGATCGACCTCAAAAATAACCCCTTCAATGCTATCTCTAAACTCCATAATCTGACACGCCATTTCCTGCTGCCTTGACTTTACAATATCACGGAAATTCGGGCAATACTTGTTTAGCCAGGCTTCGGACTCTTCCTGCGTTTCACATTGTTCAAAATCATCCAGGTCCTCTTGATCAACATTTTTACTGAGGTCCCTACCTACATTCACCTCGAGTTCTTTCCGGACGATGTCCGAGAAGAGTTTTCCCTCTTCAACGGTCTCAAAACGGATTCCATGCCGCTCAAGTTCCTTTTGGTCGAATTCATATTTGTTCAATAGATTCTCCTCCTATCAAATTGATTTTTTTAATTCCTGCCTGCGGACGGACCACTCTTCAAGGAATGCTGGTATCACTAGGTGAGAGCGTTCTTCCATAATCTTTTGAGGATTGTTCAGAAGATTCAGGATTTCTGAAGAGGTCAGCGCGCGCAAATCCATGTAGGGCTTTACAAGTCGTTCGATGCTGCTCTGTTCAATGTAAGCTGCAACAGCTTCGCCATCTTTCTGCATCTTCGGCTTATCAATCGTTAAAGTGAACGGAGCTGTTTGTCGCCCATCTACGCTCAATGTAGTTATGGCATTGAAAGCATCAAGTCTCGCCAAATTCACTTTCATATTTGGATCGTCAAAACGAACTGCTGCCGTATGTGCATCTCTGGGAGAAAGACGAAAAGCGCTGAAGTTCGCAGAATTTGACTCCAGAGCATCACGAATTTCAGCCGTCAGTTGACCCGTATGCTGATGACATAGCACCATAGCCAACCCGAACTTTCTAGACTCCGCCAGCATTCTTGGCATAGGATTCGTTTGGAACAAAGCTGCCTCATCTACCACCACAAAGTGCGTTTTGTCCCGTTCATGCCGAGCCATGGCAGCATTCCATAGCTTCATAAGTAGAAGCGTTCCAACAATCCGAGCTGCGTGAGTACCGATATTGGGAGATGCCAAATCAATCAGCGTTACCGTATCGGTATCGATTGAATTCGTGAAGTCTAAGGCATTTGCCCCAGCCCCTAGAGTCTTACGTAGCTGCTCTACAGAGATAAGCCTTTGAAACTTGCACAAATACCAATTGAGCGTTGCCTGAAAATCATTGCTTTTGTCTGTGCCATATTCCTGCTTAATAGTCTCCACAAGCTCAGGGTAGCGGTTGACGATTGCTTTACTTACTTTCAACATATTATCCTGGCTCTGGGAAATAACAGCAATGCTCTCCAAAGAAGCTCTTCTGCCGAGGAAGGCAATTGACGCCTTAGCAAATGTTGAGAACCACCGTTCCCAGCGTGGTCCGACGAAACATTCTCCCGGAGGGTTGAAAATATCTCCGAAGAGCTCGCATAGATCGCTAATATTCCGTTCTTCCTTGGACGGATCATCACTGTCCCAAATATTCAATGGTACCGGATGCTCTGCGTCACCGATTCGGACAACGCGCACACGTTCAGCATACTGCTTTGGAATCATTCTGAGAAGCAAGTCAATAGTACTTCCGTGCGGATCAAAAAACGTCAGACCATGACCCTTTTCGATTGCACTCAGAATGAGCTTCGTAAGGAGTGTGGATTTGCCCGTTCCGGTTTGCCCAACGATCTGATAATGGCGTTTTATATCTGTTTCACCGATGGTAATCCTCCTACAAATACCTGCAGTATCGACTGCTTTGCCAATTTCGACTGCGCCATGGCTCTTAGTGTTCCGATGGCTTGCAGGTATCTTCTTTACGGGTTCTTCACAGACCTGAAGACCAATAGTTGTTTCATGGATTTCAGGTTCCATCATTAGAATTCTGGCTGCATAGTCGGGTAAGATCTGGGCCTCAAATAAAGGATTTCTCCAAATTTCTTCAGCTTTCTTGGTTTCAATATCACCGACATATCTACACTTAGCCCCTTGAACTGCCTCCTCCAATACTGTCTTTAAGCGAATAGAAGGAGAAGTAGGAAGAAGGAGGAGGACTCGCATTTTTACCGGTCTCCCTAGGTAGTCCCTAACTGAAATACCATCCACATCATAACTATGCAGCGTGTTCTTGCGGCAGAAAGTCTGTTCCTCGTCTGTAGCCGGACCTACGACAACTCGCATGACGGCTCCAGTATCTCGCAGCACGCTGACGAGCTCAGCAAATATTTCGGAGTAATGTGTTGGCCATTTAGAAATGCTATCATCTTTAGTGGTAGGGGTTCCACAGTTAAAGCCAATAATCGCTCTTGTCTGTCCTGTCTCTGTTATAGGAAGATAGACCTCATATAGCTGTGTTAGACTAGAGACAGAGGTTTTCAAGACTCCCTTGACAGTTTTTCCGGTCTTTTCAGCACACCATCTTAGTTCTTTCTCCGTAAATTCTTCTGAACCAAAGAGACTAAGAATCGCAAGACCCTTTGTTGGAATCTCAATCTGCCAGCCAACGAAGCTTTCTTCATTCATGACAGATGCACACTTCACCATTCGGGAAGACATTCTCTCAGAAAGCAGCTTCTTTCCTTCACTCTTTATAAGGCTCTCCAAACGGACAGCGACTGCTGTGTTGTTGGGATAGTAATTACTCTTCATCTGTAGCACCTCCTTAGTAGGCTTCACGTTCTAACATATAATCATTGATAACGGACACGAGATGTTTAGTCACTTCATAAAGTCCAGAGGATCCCGTTCTACCAACATGGAAGCAGCCAAGGGAGGCCGGGGTCCAGCGACGAACATCATCTATTGCTACTCCGTCTTTAAGGAGATCATATAGCAACCCGTTATGTCTATGATATATGAGATATTCACGCTGGCCGGAGAAATCGAGATAGATATTGAATCCGTCTCTGTTTCCATTGTTAACTGCGCACACTCTAATGTTTCTGTTATTTTTCTTCATTTACTGATACCTCCACATCACAGGACTTCGTTTTTCTCCTATTCATTAAACGTAGCCTGCTAATGTTTATCGTATTTGAAATATCATTTTTGCACGTGATGGCGGCGCCCCGACTGTCTTCAGCCGCAATCGGTCGCTGTTGCCGAACTCTACGCCCCGGCAACCGGGCGATGACCACAATATGAAATTGTCAAGGTGCAGGTGGAAAACAAAAAAGCCGATGCTCTGATAAACAACCAAATGGGTAGACTTTCCCTCCGGGAAATCATTTAGTCACTTATCAGAGCATCGGCTCTAAACATTTTTAATTTGTGTTTAGACTATATCATAGGCTGGTGCTTTTGTCAACAGGTGAATTTAAAATCTGTTTTTCTCCTGTTAATCACGGTGATAAAATGTACAAAAATCACGCTCAAAAAATGTACAATCAACCTCCAATAAATTAGTATCAGTTTATTGGAGGAATAAGAATGATTGGAGATAAATGGTTGAGCATAAGAAACGACAGAAAAAAAAGAATGAGTTATTCCGAAATAGGCAGGAAATATAACATCGATCGCCGTACCGCAAAGGTAAGGTACAACATGAGCGGTTGATCGGTTCGAAGAATCGTGACTGGGAGTGTCAATTCCTCATAGGTAAGGTACAACTTTCCAGTCAATCTAAACGCGCCTTCAAGAAAGGTGTGTCAATTCCTCATAGGTAAGGTACAACGAAGCCCATAAGCGCTTCACTTCCGACGACGCAATCGTGTCAATTCCTCATAGGTAAGGTACAACAACAGTATTTTTGCTGTCTTCCCATTTATATTACCTCTTTTTTCCTCTGCTTACAAGCATTTTCTCCCAAAAAGTCGGTCAATCTCCTTTTCATCACACCCTACAAATGCCTAAATTTAAAGCTTTCCTATTATTTGCAAATAGAGGTCTGAGGTTGACCGACTTTTTCCTTCTTTCAATTCCCTTTTTCTATATATTTTGCTCGATTTTTATAAAAAATCATCCCTTCCAAATAAATCCAATCTTCCCTCAAGCCTTGTTTTTCAAGCATTCGAAGCACCTTTTAACTCTATATGAGGTTGACCGACTTTTTCCACACATTGTGTTCAGGAAATCGAAAATAGAAATATGTAATCTGAAAATAATATGAAATAAAGCCTAATTGTATTGTAATGGTAACAGGCGGCAATGCTGTAGATTCGCATCGCCGCCTGCATTTTCGTTTATCAGAAAATCTGACCTTCGAGTTTTAGTTTTTCTTTAGCAGGAAACTCTTTATCGAATTCTTCTGCTTTTTCTTCGTCCACAAAGTAGCATTCGGGTGGAGCGTACTCGCCGGTAATGCCATCAAGATAGCCTTCCTCCAACTCTTTACAGAGGAAGAACGATGCATCTGCGCCCTCGGGCAGTCCGTGGTACCGAATGCCGAATTTGCTTGCGTAATCAAAGCCGCTTTTACCGTAGAAATCGATATTTCCCTCAAAGCAAAGCGCTTTGATGCCAAATTCTTTTGCGCGTTCTAAAGAATAATCCAGCAGTAATTTGCCGTAACCCTGTCGTTTCCATTCCGGCGCTATGCAAATCGGTCCCATTGCGGCAATGGGGATCTCCCTGCCGTCATCCGCCTTAATAACCGCTCGCACAAACACATTCTGTCCGATGATTTTGCCGTCCTTTTCCAAAACGAACTTCAGTTCAGGAATGAAATCGGGGTAATTTCTCATTTGATTCAGAACATAATGCTCCAGACAGCCGGGACGATAAACATTCCAAAATGCTTCTCTTACTAAATTCTCAACCTCTCGTTGTTCTTCTTTTCTTTCTAAACGAATTATAATGTCATTTTTATTCATTGTTTTTCCTCCTGAAAATTGTTGACCGCAATATGGGAGGTTTGCGTGGAAATTGTATTTACGCCAACCTCCCGTCAGCGCACAATCTCCGGTTGCATGATTGTTTTCTTCAAAAAGCAATCTCCTTAAAATATTATTATAATCAAGCCTTTCGGCAGATTATCTGTGTATATACAAAATCAATTCGGGATCTGCACCGTTTTCGCTGTATGTGCAGATAAGAGTTTCGTGCCCCTGAACTCAATGTTTGTTCGTAACATGAATGAACGCTAAATGCTACCTGAACACAATCTCCATGTATGGATCGGGATTTTAGCACAATATCCACCAAATCACCTAGTGGGATAGTGATTGCTGAATAGTTACAACATTACATACATTTAGAATATTTCCTCTTAATATTTGAACTACCTCATAGGTAAAGTATAACGTAATTCCGGCAATTGAAAATGCGTGGATTGTATAGTATCAATTCCTCATAGGTAAGGTACAACAATAGTTTCAAGAGCAAAAGATCAGCTGATCTCTCGTGTCAATTCCTCATAGGTAAGGTACAACATGCATTTTATCCCAGAAAGGACGGTGAAAAAGTATGACTAGTAAACAGTGTCAATTCCTCATAGGTAAGGTACAACTGGAACCGAAGGATCCGAATGCTGCTCCGCAGGGACAGGTGTGTCAATTCCTCATAGGTAAGGTACAACGTTTTTACTTCGAGCGTCGTGCGCTGATGATCGGTGGCGTGTCAATTCCTCATAGGTAAGGTACAACGGTTGAACCGAATTGCATTTATGTTCAAGCTCCATATTGAGTGTCAATTCCTCATAGGTAAGGTACAACAACAGTATTTCTGCTGTCTTCTCATTTATATTACCTCTTTTTTCCTCTGCTTACAAGCATTTTCTCCCAAAAAGTCGGTCAATCTCCTTTTCATCACACCCTACAAATGCCTAAATTTAAAGCTTTTCTATTATTTGCAAATAGAGATTTGAGGTTGACCGACTTTTTCCTTCTTTCAATTCCTTTTTTCTATATATTCTGCTCGATTTTTATAAAAAATCATCCTTTCCAAATAAATCCAATCTTCCCTCAAACCTTGTTTTTCAAGCATTCGAAGCACCTTTCTACTTTAAATGAGGTTGACCGACTTTTTCCACACATTGTGTTCAGGGATTGAAAATAAAAATATGCAATCTTAAAATAATGTGAAACAAGGGAACAGAAACCTCGACTCAAAGAGTCAATGAGCCAAGTGATCCTGTCCCCTATTTCATATCTTTCATTTCTCATCTGTACTTTGAGCAGCCGCATTTTTAAGATAAAAGCGCAGAACATCAAGATCTTTTTCTTCAAAGATTTTTTCGCGTAGCTTTTCCGGTACTATTCCCAAATCAGATAACAGATCAATAATATCTTCCGCTTTACCTTCCGCTTTTTCTTCATCGAGTATTTCTCTAAACTGCATATAGCGTCCCTCCATTTCACTGCTTTTTATGACATCCTCTACCGCTTTCTGAAGACGATTAATAAAGTTATCCCGGCAGGCAGTGCCAGTATTACAGTGACCTGACTCAACATATTCCAGAAAATTTACAAGACCCTCGGATACCTCTGCTTTATTCTTTCCCCTGGTGTTGAGGAAAATAGTGTGGCTACCGTCATTAAGACAGTAGTTTCGTGCCCCTGAACTCAATGTTTGGGATATTGTTTCCATTGCCGTCAGGTTCAAAGAATACCGGTGTATTATCAAAATGATTCTTAAGGATGTCCCGCTCTTCCAGTATTTCCAGCGTACCATTTTCTCTTTCGGCTTTTGCTGTCTGCGTGCGAAGCGTAATCCTCTGAATCAGGGAATGCCTTCCGTCGCCCATAATTCCAAAAAAGATACAGGCGAATACGAAACCGAATAAAAAGAGGGGGTTCCGGATTAAAATGACAGAAGGAACTGGACAGTAATGTGGCAGCTATCGTATAAAGCAGCGGTTCAGCCATCCATGGACGGGATGTTTTTTTACGCTCTTTTGATACAGCAATCCGTCCGGTCTGTTCCTTCCCTTGTCACGGTTCCATAGACGGGCCTGTATACAAGATAATAGGGGAGATAATATCCCTTAAAATTTCCCATGCCGGAAACGATACTTCTTCCTTCCGGTGTATTCTCATGCTGATGTCCCCAGTCCAGCATCCGCTTTCTTGCTTCCTCTTTTGTAATAAAAAATGGAATGATCAGATCCGGCATCTGTCTTTCATCGGTAAAGCTGTTATGAACCAGTTTGCTTCCGCAAAAATCGCATGTTACAGAAACCTCTCCTTCCGGAAAGATTACATGCGCTCCACAGGATGGACAGGTACATTCCTCAAATTGTTCGCTTTCTTCCGGTTTCATTGAATTCTGTTTCTGCAGTTCTCTCCAGTGAAGAACCTCATTTTTCGCTTCCTGAATCCCGGATTCTCTCCCGCAATGCGGACACCGATACGTCTGATGAAGGATATCAAACCCGGCAGGAGAACCACAATATTTACAGAAGATCCGAACCGGTTCCTTATGTATCATTTCAGACACTTTTCCACCTCCCCGTTAAATTAATAATTCGGGTCCCAAAGGTCATGTTTTTTCATGCAAGAATGAAACACATGACCTTTTGACCTTTGTATCATAATAATGCACATAAGACATTACTTTCATCAATACGGAAGGATGTCCATCCAGTCGGGAGATCCGTCTTTTCTGTATGCGACAACAAAATGTCCTATTTCTGTTCCGCTGAAATAATTTACAACAATCACATTATCTTCAACGATGATCTCATATGGCCAGTAAACATCATTATTATCCGGATCTGCCCACCAGAGAATTGTTCCATCCTCAGCGATTGCAACAATTTCTGCTCCATAATAGCCTGCAGCATACATCGTTCCGTCTTCATCCGAGGCCAGGCACACAGAACCAGTAAGATGCAGCTCCTCGTAGGATCTTAACCATAATACTTCACCGGTTTCCATATCGATCATATGCAGTCCCTGAAGTGAATTGCCGATGATCACTCCCGGCCTCTCCCCTGTAACTGTAACAAAGGCATCTGTCGCAGTCAGTTCTGTAACCTCATTGACCCCTGTTATATAACCCCAGAGCGGTTCATTTTCGCTGTTATAACAGCCGACACAAAGGGTTTCTCCGTTGTCATAGGAACGTACAGCTACGACATGATACCGGTCATTACTGTAATTTAAAATTTCATTGCCTGAAGCCATAAGTTCCTCATAGTACAGAATACTATTGTAAAAATATCCGTTGTCACTATACCGGCTATCACCTTCCCCGGAATAAATTTCATCGCTGAAGTATTCCAGATAATCAGAAAGGACATAACCGTACAGACCATTATATTCTCCAAATACGAATTCATCGGAATACCGCACACAATTGTGAACCAGAGCTCCAAGCGGGATTTTTATCAGACGATTGGAATTTACATCAGGATACTCTCTCAGTGACACCCATTCATTGCAGTTCACAACCTTCATAATTGTAAGAATATTTTCTTCCCCTTCGTACTCTCCTTCATATTCCGCTTCTGTATCAATGCCATAGCCTTCCACCACGTCATAGGTTGCGTCGTATACAAATGGAGCCTCCCATGGAACACTTATCGTTCCGTCATAAAGAGAGATCATCGGTACCCATGTCAATACTTCTCCCTGAGAATCTTCAATGGTGACCTGACAGTCTGCGACGCATTCACTTACATTGCAGCGCAGGAGAATCGGTTCGCCGGAATCGCTGTGGTATAAAACCTCTCCTGCTTCGCCGCTGTAATTGTTGGATTCATCAATCATATATTCATGTACCGTCAAAGAAGCCTTTTCGTCACACGGATAAATACAGTAAAGTTCATTGCCTCCCTCAATCTCTACAATGTTTGCGTCAGGAATTGTTTTCAGAAACGTGCATTCTTCTGCACAGCCGCTTAAATCCAGCACCTCTTCCAGGTAAGCACTGTCGGAAGCGATGTTTCCCGCTCCTCCATTTACATATCCGAGAAAAAGTACACCGCAGATGCTGCCTGTATTTAATGCGGTCTGCCTGTGAAGGGACAGATTCCGGTATTCTTCTGTTTCAACAGCAACAGTCGCTGTATCGACTGCACTGTCCGGTTCTGTCGTACTGTTCGTAACAGCTGAACCTTTCGTACCATTACTTACCTGTGCAAAAACGGAACTGATACACAGAATGCAGGAACCGATGAATACCCCTGTAAATATGAATATACTTTTGTGGGTTCTGTACCTGCTATTCCTTAAATCCATACATAAACTCAAAAATCTGGTCATTTTACCTTTCCTTTCATGGTAAGCATCAAACATTATTCTCACATGTCTGATTTTTTATCATATCCATTATGATAAATAAATCAGTTCAGCCGGAGAATCAACTCCGGCTGAATCATTCAACTTAAGCATCCTTTTCACTCGAATCGATCTGCTTTTCAGGCGTCTCCTATTCGTTCGAACAATACCTTTTCTCCGTTTTCTTCCACACAGAGCATGCCATCTTCCGTCAATGTAAGAGTCTGGTTATCAATATGACCGATTCCGTTCTCGAATGTCCATGGGGCCTCCTTAACCTCTCCATTGTCCGTAATCTGTACGGTACCGTCTGCATTCAGTGTCATCTGCATTACCATGCCTAAATCAGCCAGATTTAATTCCATATCTTCTGCTACAATTTTTACTGCATTCCATACACCTGTGAAAGAAGCCATATCTCCTCCCGCATCTGCACTTGGAGTCTGTCCCTCAGAAGACGTTTCTTTCTCTTCATCCGGTGTTTCCTGAACGGCATCCTGTTTCTCTGTGCCTGCGTCAGGTTTCTCTGCTTTCTTCGCCGGTACCATACTGCTGTCATATGTCACATCATACGGGGACATGAGTTCTATTACATTCGGTTTTTCAGGATCCAAAACCGTGCAGTCTTCTTTTATTACGTGACTTTCATCCGCAACCGGTCCCAGATTTCCTTTTTCCCAGACACTGTAGAACGCTCCGAAGGCTTCATCTGATGCGGAAGCCGGAAGCTTCATAACAAGATCTGCAGCACAGTCTCCGGAGCAGCTATCCAGAGTATCAAACACTTCTGCATCGGTAAACTCAAAGCAGATGACAGACAGTGAAGTACAACCATAGAAAGCGCTGGCGGAGAAGCTTTCCACACCGTCACGAACATGGATTTCCTTCAGGTTTGTACATTCTCTGAAAGCAGTGGCGCCAATTTGTTTTGCATTGACTACCAACGATTCCATACCACAGCCTCTGAAGCAGTCTTCACCCACATAGTCTGTTTTTCCTTTGTACCATGCCTGAGTAAGTGAGCTGCAGCCATCAAATAAATAGTTGTCAAGCATTTTCGTTCCGTTTACAAAGACCACCGTTTTCAGTGACCGGTTGTTATAGAAAGTGCCTCTTCCGGTATTTTCAAGCGGTCCGTAACAGATCACCGTTTCAAGCTGCTGACAGTACTCAAAGGCAGAGTCTTCGATGTCTGTTACTGTTTCCGGAATCACAAGGGAACGAAGATGCAGCCAGTCATCCTGATTTGTATCCATTTCTGTATCTGTGTAATCACGGGCACATTCAAATGCATTCCTTGCGATCTTCTTTACTTCGACACCGCCGATCGTGCGCGGAATGACAACGTCGATATCTGTTCCGGTATACCCGGTGACGGTTCCTGTTTCCGCATCAAAGTCGAAATATTCTTCTGATGCAGGAATAAACGGCATTTTTGCAAACGCACTTTCTTCACTTTCACGTACGAGGGCATCATACCACGGATAATCCAGAACATCATTCCATGCGGCAAGCTGCTCATCTGTCGCATAATCACTCATTCGGATACCTTCAAGCCCGATTCCGGACAGTGCTTCCACATTTACTTCAAGATCTGCAGGAATCACCAGACTTGTGATCTGGGTTCCTTCAAAAGCACAGGCTCCGATCGAAGTAACAGATTCCGAAAGCGTTATTGCTTCCAGATTCTGACAATTTTTAAAGGCTCCGGCTCCGATTGTCGTAACAGAATCAGGAATCTTTATCTCTTTTAGATTCTGACAATTTTCAAAGGCTCCGGCTCCGATTGTAGTGACCGAATCAGGAATCTTTATCTCGTTCAGATTCTGACAATTACGGAATGCTCCATCTCCAATGGTTGTTACGGAATCAAACAGATCGACAGTTTCCACTACACTGTCTGCAAATGCTTCACTGCCGATATAAGTAAATACATCATTATACGGAACGGAAAAATATTTTACCGTCTGATTGCCCTTAAATGCACCATCTGCCAGACCCGTCACCGGTTTATACTCGGAGCCGTCAACACTGTATTCGTCATATGGACGGATATTTGTCATTTCACCAGTGTAGCCTGTCATATAAAAGGATGCTCCGTCAGGACTTTCAATATAAGTGTCAAGATTATTGTCGCAATACTGAACATCCGGATTCTGGTTGCGCCATACGCGGCAGCTGAGTCCCAGATTATCTACGATCTGCTGAACATCCAGCATTTCCTGCTTCGTACATTTGGTATTCAGATCAATATTCGCGAGTAATGTGCATTCTGCAAATGCAGACTCCGCAATATACGGAAGCTCTGCTGCATCGATATAGACATAGCTTATGCTGCAGGATGCAAAAGCATTTTCTCCGATATACTTTACAGTAGAAGGCATATAAACCCTGTTCATCCACTGACAATTATAAAAAGCATTGTCACCAATATTGGTCAAACCTTCCGGCAGATTGAGTGAACCCTCAACAGCCGCATAAACAAATGCTTCATCTCCTATATATTCAAGACCTTCCGGAAGTTCCAGTGCAAACCCTCTGTAAGAATGGCAAAAAGCACGATCCCCTACACTTTTCAGTGTAGATGGAATTTTTACATACAGCAGTGTCGCTGCGTCCATAAATGCTTCATCTTCAATTGTTGTCAGTCCTTCCGGAAGTGTTACATAGCAAAGATAACGATTTCCCTGAAAAGCATTGGGTCCGATGGAAGTGACCGGAACCCCGTCAATTGCTTCCGGTACATCCAGTCTTCCGGAAAAACCACTGTATTGGGTGATTGTGCCGGTTGCTGCGTCAAATGTGATATTTTCAAGGTCAGAGACCGGTTCCTGTCTGACTGCATTCTGGCCGCTTGACTGTACACTTAACATGCTGCCGGCCGCTTCAAGAGCTGCAGTATAGGCTTCTACCTGGTCATCCGGAACATAGGCAACCGCATCCTGCGCAAGTTCTGTAAATGCACCCGGAGCAATTACCGGACATTCGCCCTCGAACGTTACGGAAGTAATTCCGCTACAGAAACCGAACGCTCCTTTGTCAATATAGCATACTCCGGATGGTATGATAATTTCTGTAAGTGCAGGATCACTGGCAAAACAATTCTGTCCGATAACAAGAAGGCTCTGCGGAAGAGAGACACTTGAAAGTGAACTGCACCATCCTCCCGCGCTGTTTTCCAGTTGTTTCACTGTTTCCGGAAATGTAATGGATGTAATACTATCCACCCCGTTAAATGCATCTGATCCGATAATATCAACCGTACATCCCTGGATGGTATCGGGTATCACGACGTCTCCGCCTGCACCGCTGTATCCGTCCAGTGTATAATCGACAGTATCAAATGACCATACAGATTCATCCTCCGCCTGAACTGATACACTCAGCATTATCACCAGCAGGATCATCGGTATCCATAATTGTTTTTTCATACTTTATTCCCTCCTGATCTTTCTTTCGCTGAAGACGTCCCGGAGGATTTCTGCAGTCATCAGAATTTTCCTCCGCTTCCTCCATGTGTCGTTCCGGAAGAACTGGTGTGTGTGGTGCTTCCACCGGAACTACTGTTATTATTAACTTCGATTTTTCGAGAAGTCACAAATTTTCTGATAAAACGGTCAGAATTCATTGTCAGTACAAAACTTCCGGGAACTGAATAATCTTCCGCATCCGCTTTGCCTCTTACAGATTTCAATTTTCCCTTTTTTATAAAAGCGATCACGTAACCGAGACCAAGTCCGACTGCCAGATCCACCAGTATCAGGAATGGATCAAAGGGCTCTTTCGGCATATTTCCCTCATGATATGGTTCTCCTGTTTTTGCCTGTGTGATGAAATCATCGCAAAGTTCTGCAAATACGGAAAAAGCATCCGCATATTTCCCATCACTCAGATCCGGCAGGAATTTTTCGGATATGTAATCAAGTCCCTCATCTGTGAAAGCTGTGATCCCAAATCCGCAGGTACTGATCCACCAATCTCTCTCCTCCATGCTTACCAGGAGTATGATACCGTCGCGTTCCGTTCCCATCCCGTATCCGTTATAATCATAAAAATCATCGGCATATTCCATGGCAGTCTTGCCGTCGAGTCCGTCCACTGCCGCTACAACAACATCACAGCTCTGACGTTCACTGATCTCATTCAGCTGCGCCAGAATACGCTCTTCTTCCTCATCAGTTAAAAGATCCGCTTCATCTGTAAGCCTCGGCAAAAGCCTCTCATCCGGTATCGCTTCCGCTCTGGCCGGTACCGTCCACACTCCCGTTAATGCAAGAAGGGCAGACAAAAGAACCACTTTTATTCTTTTTTTCATGATCTTCCCCTCCTACACCAGTGTCATGATGATCTGGATGATACAAAGCAGAGCGCTGATTCCAAGTCCCCACCCTGCAGCAAATCTCCAGAACTGTTTTTTGTCAAGCGGCAGATCTCCCACCATTTTTCCTGTCTGGCCATTCATAGCAAATATATATTTTTTCCCAGCCCAGGTAGTATTGAGAATCCATACAGGATAAAGTGCATACCAGTACCGTGCATTGCGGGTCTGAATGTTGGTATGAGATTCTGATACATTCTGATATCCCTGAACGGTTTCACGAAATGCATTTATGGCACTGCTGCGGATCCTGTTGTCTGCACGCCTGATACATTCCTCCGCTTTCATATCGTAGCGGTCAGCAGCATATCCCGCAAGGTAAGCCGGATTAAAAGGAACAGCTTCCGAAAAATGATAAGGCTCTATGGACTCCATCAGTGCATCGTCCATTTTTTTGGAACAGTCAGTGGGAACATTTTTGAAGCTTACGCTGCCGCTCCTGTGAATTTCATAATAATTGTGCTCCGTGTACTCCATACTGCGGTCCTGCCATATGCGTATTTTCTCTGCATTATAGGAAATATCTCCGTGAACCTCTGCGTCAAATATCCAGAATGGTACATAGATACCCTTGATTTCATCGATGTGATTTTCTGCTTTGAAAACTTTCGGCAGGAAATTTTTGCCTTTTAAGTGTTTGTAATAAGCTTCTTTTGCCGCTTTTTTGTCTAATTTAAACGGAATCACGTAATCCGGTTTTAAATCTCCGGAAAACTGTCCCTTCATAACAACAGGGTTGCCGCAGAACGGGCAGGCAGAAGCACCTGTTGTTTCATCAGCAATGATTTCACCACCGCAGGACTGGCAGGAATATATTCGCATTCCTTCTGTTTCGCCATCCTCCCACTGACCGCTGCCGTTCGCCGTCCAGTCCGGACTGCCGTTATCTGGATCCCCGCCATCGGCTCCGCCCTGAGCCATCTGATAATCTGCGATACTCATTTCCGTATCGCAGTAAGGGCATTTCATCTTCTGACTGCTGCTGTCAAATTCCATAGCCCCGCCGCAGGCAGGGCATTTATACTCAATAACCTCAGACATCCGGTATCATCTCCTTCCCGTACACTTCCTGTCATCTTATCATCTTCTGCTTTGGTGCAGAAACTTTATATGTACAAGTTTTAAGATATCATTTTTATCTCATATCGTTCCCATCGATCGGATCGCCGCACTGCGGACAGAATCTCGGGATCTGAGTTGGATCTTCCGGAACCCAGCCGCATTTATCACAGCGGATGCCATTTGGCTGCTGAGTGTATATGCTATTTCCGTTCATTCCATTAAACTGCTGGTTATAACCTCCCTGCACTGCATTCATCTGCTGACCGTAGCTACCCTGCGCTGCGCCAAACTGCTGATTATAACTACCCTGCATTCCATTCACCGGCTGGCCATAGCCATTCTGCATCCCATTTACCGGCTGGCCATAGCCGCCCTGCATTCCGTTTACCGGCTGGCCATACATTCCGCCCTGCATTCCGTTTACCGGCTGACCGTACATTCCGCCCTGCATTCCGTTTACCGGCTGACCGTACATTCCACCCTGCATTCCATTTACCGGCTGACCGTACATTCCGCCTGCCTGCGGAGCGTAACCCATTCCGGTAAGCGCAGCAACAATCTGGTTTCCGGTATTTTCCATTTCTGACATTTTCATGCGGTCATGCTCATCAACGGAAGAACTGTTCAGTCTGAAGTCCATATCATCAAACCAGGGGGAATTGATTCCCAGTTTAATGGAATAATCATAGGAATATTTATACCTTGGAGGATTATAATCCTTCAGATTTCCTTCATTATCACGGTACTGTTCTTCCCTGCGGTTCTGTTCAATATTCAGACGGCAGCTTACCACCTGTGACAGATCCACAATATCCGGATTGTTTTCAGCACTGAAGCGTAATGCTACTGTAAACTGTCCCTTTGTATCATCAATAAATACATGATAGCTGTCTCCCGCAAATTCACGGGTAATCTGAAATGCCTGAACTTTCGCTTTATTTGCTTCTCTGTATGCCAGCTGTTTTTTGATGTCCTCTACTGTACTGTGACGGCGCTCCTCAAACCATGGAGAAAGTTTCTTTGCACAGTCCTTGCAGAGATTGCCGTCGTCAAGCTTGCGGTTTCCAAGAAGACCGATTTCACCGCCGCAGATATCACATACTTTTTTCTCAAATACTTTTCCAAATAATCCCATAAACAATAGTCCTCCTTTTATAAAATCTCCTTTTATAAGATTTACTTTTATAATATCTCTTTCTAAACAATATATCTTACGAAAAATTTCCTGCTTTTAAATAATGTCTCCATCATCAAACGCATCTCCGCACTGCGGGCAGAATTTCGGCGGATGCTGTTTATCTTCCGGTTCCCATCCGCATTTATCACATTTGTACTGAGGAACTCCTGCAGGTTTCGGCCTGCCGCATTCCATACAGAATTTCCCTTTATTCAAGGCACCGCAGCTGCAGGTCCAGCCTTCCGGGGCTGCAGGTCTTGGTGCACCGCAGTTCATACAGAACTTGCCGCTGTTTTTCGCGCCGCAGGAACAGATCCATTCGTCCGCAGGTTTTGGTACGGGTTTGGGATTACCGCAGTTCATACAGAATTTTCCGTTGTTCTTTGTTCCGCAGCTGCAGATCCATTCACTGCCAGTCTGTACGGACTGTCCCGCAGAGAAATTCTGCTGTCTCTCGCTCATCATCTGCTGACGCTGCATTTCCTGATTTCTCGCCTGCTGTTCCGCTCCCATCTGAAAGAGAGTCTGTGCATTCATGCCGCCTGCCTGGGAAGCCATATTCATGCCCATAAAGCCCATCATGGCACCGTTTTCATTGGATGCCGCCATTTTCATGGCATCTGCCTGAGCGCCTGTCAGTGTGGCGGCTGCCATCGTTGGATCCCTCATAATGGCAGTTCTCTGTGCCTGTTTGATCATTTCCGCGTCTTCCGGGGGAAGGGTAACCTGATTCACACCGACGGAAACAATCTCCAGCCCGCGAAGCTGCGACCATTTTTTGGTAAGTGCTTCATTCATGGCTTCGGAAAGCTCCTGAACATGACCCGGAATCGCGCTGGGCCGTATTTGAAGTTCTGAAATCCTTGCAAAAGCAGGCTGAAGCGCTGTCAGAAACTCTGCTTTCAGCTGGCTGTCAATTTCAGCTCTTGTATATTCTGATTCCACATTTCCGCAGACATTCGTATAGAAAAGCACCGGATCTGCGATCCTGTAGGAATAAATTCCATTGCAGCGCACTGATACATCAATATCAAGACCGATATTTCTGTCTACGACCCTGAATGGGATCGGACTCGCTGTACCGAATTTATTATCCACCAGTTCTTTGGTGTTGATATAATACACGCGCTGGTCCTTGGGTGCATCTCCGCCGAAGGAAAAACGCTTTCCGATATTTTCAAATGTCTGAGCAATTCCTTCTTTCAGATCACCGGTAAAAATACTGGGTTCCGTGGACACATCATAAATGAACTCGCCCGGCTGCGCACAGAGTTCTGCCACACGTCCCTGATCTACGATCAGCATGCACTGTCCGTCCGCTACTGCGATAACGGAGCCGTTTGTGATAATATTATCCTCTCCGCGTGTATTGGAAGAACGTTTGCCTGTTCGTTTTCTTCCTTTTTTTACAAGAATGTCCTTATCCATTGCTTCACAGTAAAAATAGTCTTTCCACTGATCTGCCATCACGCCGCCGACTGCTCCGACAGCTGCTCTTATTAATCCCATGGTGATTCCTCCTTCATTTACGGACGTACATCCGCATTAGTAAATACACTGTCATCTTTCAGATAATGGATCTCAATAACCTCTTCTCCGTCCAGATCAACTAAAGAATACGTAAATTCCGTTGTCTCATCAAAATCTTCGGTATATGCCGTACCGCTTCCATTCGCTCCTTCTGTCCATTGAAGAACGATCGAATCTCCTTCAAAACCGATGGTTCCTTTCAGTTCATTCTCAAATGCAGTTCCTTCAAATGTACATGCATCCCTGTTAATTGTTACGTCAGACCATCCCCAGTTGATGTTCATGATCCTGTCAAAGATCTGCTGTCCGTTGGTACCGTCATAATACCATGGATTCCTGCCTTTCATCCTGTAAAAATCGCTGCTGTAATTTTTCCTTTTTTCATCGTTTCCTCCTTTCTTCTAGAGACGGTTTATTCTTTTTTCGAAGTTACATGCTGTCAAGAGCTGCTGCCAGATATTCTCCGGACACAGAGGAATAAAAAAATCCGTCTATGACCCTGTTTTTCTTTGCATCCTTGATCTGTTCAGCCAGTTCCTGATCCGCATTTTCATCGCACAGCAGTGCAATTTTGCAATCCGGGAGTTCTGATCTTATCCTGACAATTGTCTTCATACGTTCTTCCAGTGTATAGTGCGGCACTCTTGTCACTTCCATGAGAAGAATGTCCGCGTCTAAAGAACAGCAAGTGCTGAAAGGCTCGTCAGGATCACTGGTCAGAATTCTCTGTGCCATTATTTCACCGCGTTCATTCAGGTATTTAATAAGTGCGCCGGACAGAAGTCCGTTCTGTGTACTTATGACGCCAATGCGCAAGGATATCACCTCCTCTGCATACTGCTGTTTTTTTCTATTTTATGAATTGTTTATATTAATTCATATACTAAAATTAGTATACTTTTCAATGTATTGGTAATTATGCACAATAATATAATGGATTCAGCAAAAGATTCCGAGAATCTCTATCATATATAATAAAAAAACAGGCATAGTATACCTAATGTCATACGTTGCCTGTTTTTATAATTCATATCCTTTTACAGCCTTTAATAACCACTAAATCTTTTAATAAATTTATCTTTTAATAACCTTTAATAACCAGTCCGCTTTCCCTGGCTGCAACAGCCAGTTGTGTGCGTGATTTAAAGCCGGTTTTTTCCAGCATGACTTTTACATATTTTCGAACCGTCCATGCAGACAGATGGAGCTCCTCTGCAATTTCCTCATCTGTATCACCGCTGGTCAGTTCACGGAGAATTTTCAATTCACATTCTGTAAATTCCGTGCTAAGAGCATTCCCGACTTTTAACTTCGGAACAGAATCCGGGTAAACAGATTCTCCGCTCATTGTGCGGTCCATAATAGAAAGAATGACTTCCTCCGAAGGTTCTTTATACCAGAAACTGTCAACTCCGGCTTCTCTTGCACGATTGATAAAATCACATTCCGGCTGGCCTGTCACGATAATTATTTTAATCTTCGGATGATTCTTTTTGATCCTGGCTGCCGCGTCAAGACCACTGGCATTCAGAGCCGTACAGACATCCATAATGATCAGATCCACCTGCTTTTTCAAACAGTAGAGTTCTGCCATGGACGCACTTTCGATCGCTCCTGCCATCCGGTATCTTTCGCTGTTTTTCATATAGATCTCAAATAGAGTCCTTGCCATCGGATCATCTTCCACAATCAGTACATTTATCATGATAACACCCTTCCTGTTGTCATTGGCAGTGTAACATTCAGCACAAAATGAGGACGTGCTGAAATTTTCATGGATCCTCCCGCTTCTTCCAGACGGAGTCTTAATGCCTCGAGGCCGCCGCCCACGGTAATTTCTCCCGCCGGCCTGCGCCCGTTGTTTGTAAAAGTTACTTCAAGTTTATTCTCTGATTCATACAGTTTCATTGAAAGCTCATCCGCACCTGCATGGCGTACTGCATTTGTAAGAGCTTCCGCTGCTGCCGCTACAATCAGTTTTACTATTTCTTCATTATCAGGAAGCTCTCCCTCAAGAAGAATCTTCACTCCTGCAGAATTTGCAGCATTGACAAAATAATTCCATGTTCTTCTGAAATCCTGCGGTACCGACTCTTGTTTCAGTAAGGCGACTATATAATTCCATCGTTTCAGAATATCCTTTTCCTGCAGCGGAGCTGCCTCATGGAGAAGATAAGATCTTGATGCAAGAAGCGCCTGTCCTATTTCATTATGGATGCGCATCTTTGTCTCAAGTACTTCACGGCTTCTTACAAAAGAATCAATATTTTCTCCATACTGTCTCAGCCGGCTGTTCATTTCAGTCAGATCCCGATTGTTTTCCTTTAATTCCTCAGACAGTTCATACAGATCTGTTGTATCTGCTGCTGTAATCTGTACTACGGTATGATCCTCTACAGTCAGCATCTTTTTCCCGAACGTCCAGATGGTACTGTCACTGAGACGAATGCTTGGGGTATTTCCCTCTGAGATACGCTCTGCATCGTTGCATACACACCCGCTGCACAGGATATTCCAGAATTGTTCCGCATCCTGAAAATCCATTCCTGTAACAGCATGGCATAACACTTCCATTCGGTGGTTTGCCAGAAGGATTCTCCCGTTCGGAGCAGAAAAACTAAGCCCTGTCGGCAGATTATCAATACTTTCTTTAATTGATGAGACTGTTATGGAGTTCCTGTAATACTTTAATATCCTGTATAATGATAAAAAGGTAAAAATACCGATAATCAGTACCATCAGCCCTGCAGCTTCTGCCGGAAACTGAAACAGCCAGTTCCATCTCTTTTCGGACGGGAGCTCACCGTATACTACTATCTGCTTATTAACATATCTGAGAAAAATAAGTTCCGTAAAGGTCAGCAGAAAAACCGGCAGAATATATTTGACCAGATATTTCGTTTTTCCCTCAAAGGAAGCGATCAGGCAGCCGATCTGTATCAGAGACAGGAAATACAGCATCATCATCACTATGCCTCTGATATTCTGATGTACGGTATATAATGCTGTCATATCCGGTCCTCTCCTTTCTCCAGATGAAATTCAACCCAGAGAATATCATCAGATCTTCTGGCAGTTACCCTGCCGCCCAAAGCTGTCCATTCTGTTTTTTCCGGAAAACATACTTCGCAGCTGCAATCCATCTGAAGCCGCATAAAAATGTTTCCATTGGAGATCCTCAGTTTTATGAAAAGGGCATTTAATCCGCATAATGTCTGTTCAAATGCCTGCTGTGCCATGTCATAAACAGCAACAAGACGGTTTGCCTTTACTTTTCCTTCGCATTTGCTGTCCAGAGAACATAAAATCCCTGCCAGACGCAGATTGTCAAGGGATTCCCTCAGGCAGAACTCCATTTCCTTCGCAGGAATATCATCAGTATCTTCCGATATCAGCAAAAGATTGCTTCTTCGTTTTATGTAGGCACTGATGATACAGATCTTTATCAGATTGTCACGGATATCAGATGAGGAAGATTCTTTGCAGAGAAGATTTTCAATCTCTGTGATCTGGGTATTCACTTCTCTGGAAATTCGATCATACAGACGGTTTTTTTCAGCTATCCGAAGACTTTTTTCCTGGAGATCCAGTTCCGCTTTAATCAGATCATTTTTATGAGCAAGCTCTTTTCCTGTTTCTTCCAGTTCTTTCGTGTAGCGATTAAGCTCGGTAATATCATCCCACCAGAATACATAACCGTGGGAAATCGGGGCACTTCTGAGCCTCTTGTTTTCAAGATTGACAGAGCCTGATAAAGCCAGGCGCATCATCGTTTCGTCCACGGGCTCTGACGTATCGGATGTGTAGCAGGGATGAAATTCATCGTCTGTTATACGCGCTTCTATCGTGGAAGCGCCAAAAAGGAGTCCATACTTCGAGTTTGTGCGGATAAGGCCGCTCTGTATACTGCTCTCCAGCAAAAGAATAATCACAAAGCAGCTTACAGTTGTGAAATCCATATTAAGGATTCCAAGACAATAGAGAAGCCATACGACAAGCGCTCCGCCAAGGACAAGAAGCGGTGTTCTTTGAAACCATCGGTTTCCCGGTGCCCGGCATTTCACCAGAAGCATAACGAGAGAATAGATCCCAAGAGATATGGACCAGAGGATCACCAAAAAATAACAAATCTTGTATGTATAATTGTTATAATCATTGATTCCCTCCGGAAAGCCAAATACGAGACGGTGTACATCATTGGTAAAAACCAGTCCAATGAGAAACAGAGCAGGCAGATACAACAGCTGCATTCTCTTTGGTTTTTCATAGGAATCCACTTTGCCGATGTATTCCTGAATATAAAAGCAATATAGCGGAATCAGTATGATAGGTATATAATAGGCGTACCATAAGTAACGGCATATACTTGTATCATAAAAAAAATAGTATTTCACTGCCCGGATATATTGCCACAGGATCAGTTGAAAAGTCACAGAAAGCATATAGAAACGTACAGATTTCTGCATGACCCTACGCCTGATGGAAATCAGCCAGACGATTGCGATCCCCATATGGATCATTTCTCTGCTGAATCGCAGAAATGTATCCGGTATGATCCCCGGCAGCGTGATCACATACCTTACAATATAAGCATAAACCAGCAGAACACCAAGAATGCCGGCAGATAGCAGCTTTTTTTTGTCTAACCTGTTCATGAAAACTCCTCATCTACTGTCTGTCAACAATAGATTCTCCATAGTATTTCGGATATCTGATTCTATCTTAGCGTATTCATGTTTTCATTACAAGGATATTTTTGAATAACGACCGGATTCTCATCGTCAAACACAAACATTTTTCCATATAACAGATTGAATCATGATCCGTGGTATTTTATTTTTTCATGATTTTTGGTATAATGGTTCGAAATATATTGGAATCTAAAGGAGGATCTTGTCAATGACATATAAAGAAGTACTTGCGCAGGCAAAGGAATGCATCGGTTCCTACTGCAAGGCATGTGAGATCTGTAATGGAAAAGCCTGCCGCAATCAGATACCCGGTCCCGGTGCCAAGGGCAGTGGAGACACTGCGATACGGAATTATGATAAATGGCAGGAAATACGGATCAATATGGATACCATCTGTGAAAACAGAGAACCGGATACGAAGCTTGAAATATTTGGACAGTCGTTCCGCTATCCGTTTTTTGCAGGTCCTGTAGGAGCAGTCAATCTCCACTACGGCGACAAATACGATGATCTTACCTATAACAACATTCTGGTAAAAGCCTGCAAAGACAATGGAATCGCTGCTTTTACCGGAGACGGCACCAACCCCAAAGTCATGGAGGGGGCTGCACAGGCAATCGCAGCCGCCGGCGGAATCGGTGTTCCAACTATAAAACCCTGGAATCCTGATACAATTAAAGAAAAGCTGGAACTGTGCAGAAAAGCGGGAATCTTTGCAGCTGCCATGGATATTGATGCTGCAGGTCTTCCGTTTCTGAAAAACATGACACCGCCTGCAGGAAGTAAAACCGTTGAAGAGCTGGGTGAGATTATAAAATCGGCGGACGTACCGTTTATCGTAAAAGGAATCATGAGCGTTAAAGGTGCGCTAAAAGCAAAAGACGCCGGTGCTTCTGCGATTGTTGTCAGCAACCACGGCGGACGTGTTCTTGACCAGTGTCCTGCAACCGCGGAGGTTCTGGAAGAGATCGCTGATGCCCTTAACGGAACCGGAGTGAAAATACTTGTGGACGGAGGTATCCGAAGCGGAACGGATGTCTTTAAAGCGCTGGCTCTCGGAGCTGATGCGGTATTGATCTGCCGTCCTTTTGTCACCGCGGTTTACGGCGGTGCCGAAGAAGGTGTGAAAACCTATATCGAAAAAATAGGCTCGGAACTTGCAGATACCATGTCCATGTGCGGCGCACACGATCTGAAATCCATTACAAAAGAAATGATTTTTTATAAATAATACTATGAAAACCAGAACCTCCCTGCCGGACAATGTACTTCATGCAAATTCGCCTGTTCGGCAAGGAGGTCAATCATTCCATTTGATTTGTAAGAATTCCATTTAATTTCACAAAAAAGCACTGGATTTCTCCAATGCTCTTTCATAATCATGGGTCTATGATATGATGATTTATAATCTCACTGCAACATCCGGATAATTCGTAATAATTCCATGAACACCAAGCCTTATGAGCTTTTTCATCAGTTCTTCATCATTGACTGTCCAGGTATTGATTCCAAGACCATATTCCCTGGCTTTTTCCACATATACTTCTGTCACTGCAGGATGTGACGGGTGAAGGAACTGCATCCCCAGTCTGTCTGCGTATTGTGCTTCATCCACAACAATGCTCTCTTCCAAAATCCCGCAGGGAATATCAGCGGCAAGCTCTTTAAACTTGAGAAGAGAATAGTGATTAAACGAAGAAATAAGTACTCTGTCTTCCAGATGATATTTCTGAATCATCTTCCACACCTTCTCTTCCATACCCGGATAGGGAAAAATGCTGTTTTTCAGTTCTATATTCGTAACCATGGAAGTTCCGGCAATCATGCGGCAATACTCATCCAGTGTGGGGATTTCTGTTTTTCCGAACTGATCGCCCCATTTCCCGGAAGCATTCAGCTCTTTGATCTGATCCAGTGTATAATCCCGGATATATCCTTTGGCACCGGTTGTCCGTTCCACACCCTCGTCATGAATAATAACAAGTTCACCATCTTTTGTCAACTGTACGTCAATCTCGATACCATAGCAGCCGGTCTCCACTGCCTTTGTAAAAGCAAGCATCGTATTCTCAGGATATCTGCCTGAAAATCCGCGATGTGCAAATATTTTTGTATGTGTATTCATACGAATTCCAATCCACCTTTCTATTTTCCTACGGACACCGGATCCTTAGCAGAAGTCTCTGTCTCAGATTTCCTCCGCACACCGGGTATCCTTTGGATATTCCACTCCGTCCGGGAGCGGATCCCAGTCATTAAGTCCAAGACTCTGTTTAAATCTGGCCTGTTCCATCGTCAGCTTAGACATGTCTTCCTGAAGATACTCCATCAGCTCATCGATTCCTTCTCTTGTAACATTGTTTACCAGAAAAATGCGTTCACATCCCGCATTGATCATCCATTGCTTCACCATTTCCACATTGGCATAAGGGGAATCGATCTTTGTTATAATTCCGATCAACGGACGAAGAATAAAGCACCTGCAGCTTGCTCCAAACAGATTAAACGGTTCATCTGCCGCCTGAACAATCGCCACCACATCCGCTTCAAAAGAAAAGCATGCCAGACCCACACTGAAACGTTTGGATTCTGCATATTCTCCCGGAGAATCAATCGTATCCTCATCTGTTGTAGTATATTGCGTTTTTACATAATGAAGCTCTTCACCTTTCAGTGCCTGTGTCAGAGAAGTCTTGCCGGCTTCACTTCTGCCCATTAAAAAAATTTTTTTCATGTATTCACCTTATCGTGCTGTCTGTATGAACAGACACTTCTGCTCTATCTATTCTCAGCTTTTATGAACCGCGCAGGTTTTGAATCCCAGTTCCTCAGAGAAGAAACGGACAACTTCCTCCACTGCCGTCTGTACCTGGGAAAGTCCTCCGGTAATGATCAGAGAACCACAGAAACGGTCCATAAATCCAATCTGAATATCTGCACTTTTCATTGCGACATCTGCCGCTACGACAACTGCCTCCCAGGGGGTAAAGCGAATCAGTCCAATGGATTCTCCCGTATGATCTTCTCCCTCATGGACACCGATATGAAGACCGAGATTCTGATAAATACATGCATCGGAAGGACTCAGCACATGTGCAAGGCAAACTTCTTTGCCAGGAACACGTACACGGGTCATCCGCAGTTTTTTGCCTTTCAGATTTTCGTAATCCTCATGGAAGATCTTTTCCAGCAGTTCTTTTTTGGTCATTTGAGCCATAAACCGCACATCCTATCTTTTTGTAATATTGCAGACTACATATCCCAGAGAATCACGGAAATAATCAACAACTTCCGTTAATGCGGAAATGACATCGGAAATTTCTCCGGTAATGATCAGCGTTCCGGTAAAACGGTCTGCGAATCCAAGATATACATTGCCGCTCTTTACTGCGATATCAGATGCAATGACTGCTGATTCCGGCGGTGTCATATTCATAATTCCAATGGCTGAGGAACGATAGTCCAATTGCGGGTTTAATCCGAGTTTCTGGTAAATGATCGGAGCAGGGCCGCCCATCACATGTGCAAAAGTAATCTCCTTGCCTGCTACGGTCTCCTGTACGATTCTGATCTGTTCTTCATGTTCATTTGCCATTTCGTAATTCCTCTCTTTCAGAAATTTACAAATATTTCTTTAATGATACTATCATAGAAATCTGATGTCAAGTCAAAATCCCACGAAAATCTGGCAATTTTCGATGCGAATCGGGCAAGAAACAACATTTTTTATTTGGTTTTTCCAAAAAGGTTTCTCATATTGACCAGCAGATTGGTCTGTGCTATATTGAGATTCGGAGAAGAATTTTTTTGTCGAATTTTGGCAAAGATAAATGGATGAGGGGATGAAGAGTTGAAAAAAAACAAATACGAGATTGATATGTGCAGCGGGTCGATCATGGATAAGCTGATCTCTTTTGCACTGCCTTTGATGCTTTCCGGTGTTCTGCAGCTGATGTTCAATGCTGTAGACATCGTTGTGGTAGGACGGTTCAGCGGAAGCAAAGCCCTGGCGGCAGTAGGTTCTACAACAGCGTTGATCAACATGTTTACCAACCTGTTTATCGGCATTTCACTGGGTACCAATGTACTGGCCGCACGTTTTTTTGCAGCAGGCAAATCCAAGGAAATGTCAGAGACGGTACATACTTCTATTCTGTTTGCTATGATCAGCGGTGTGTTCATGGCTTTTGCGGGACTTATCTTTTCCAGACTGGCACTGGCACTGATGGATACACCTGCGGATGTTATTGATCAGTCCACGCTTTATATGCGAATCTACTTTCTGGGAATGCCGTTCTTTATGCTTTATAATTATGGTGCTGCTGTCCTTCGGGCAGTTGGAGATACGAAGCGGCCATTAGTGTTTCTGATCATTTCCGGAATCATCAATGCGCTGCTTAATATGCTACTGGTGATTGTCTTTCATCTTTCCGTATCGGGAGTTGCCATTGCTACCGTTGTTTCGCAGATGATTTCCTGTTATCTGGTCCTGCGCTGCCTGTACCGGTCGGAAGGAAGTTATCAGCTTCGATTTTCAAAATTAAAAATCAAAAGCTATTACCTGAAACAGATTTTCCAGGTGGGAATCCCTGCAGGACTTCAGAGCACGATCATTAATTTTTCCAATGTGCTGCTGCAGTCTTCTGTAAATTCTTTTGGTTCCGTTGCCATGGCAGGTTATACGGCTGCAAACAATATTCTGGGATTCCTTTATACTTCGATTAATTCGGTCACACAGGCCTGTATGAGTTTTACCAGCCAGAATTACGGAGCAGGTAAATATAAACGAATTGATAAAGTTCTGGTAGAATGTATGTTTCTGTCAGTGACAGTTGGTCTGGTGCTTGGATGCAGTTTTTATGTTTTCGGTCCGGAAATTTTGAGAGTTTATACCAGCGATCCGGATGTGATCCGGAGCGGTATGGAAATTCTTTCCTATACGACGGTTACTTATTTTCTATGCGGTCTGATGGATCTGTTTCCGGGACCGATGCGCGGACTTGGTTATTCTGCAGTGCCTATGATTCTTTCCATTATTGGAACGGTAGGAACCAGAGTGGTATGGATTTTCGGTATCTTTCCGCATCATCGTTCCCTGGATATACTGTTCATCTCTTATCCTGCATCCTGGATTATTTCTATTATTCTGCAGGTAATCTGTTTCTATTTTGTAAGGAAACGGGTATATGGTTATGCAGTCAGGGAAGAAAGACAAAAGTAAATAATCTGATTTTAAAAAGTCTGATTTTTATCTCATATTATCATAGGAAAAATCATTATAGGAAAATGCAAAGTACTTTTTATCAGAAGAAATGCTTCAGGTTCAGTCCTGAAGCATTTTTCTGATTGGTTCTGCAATTGTCCGGGTGGTTGCAGCAATATCTGCATTTACAAGATAGGGAAGTTCCTTTCCCTCCCAGTCGCTGATCATGCCGCCTGCTTCTGTAAGAATCAGGCTTCCCGCTGCATAATCCCATGGTTTCAGATTCTGTTCGATAAAGCCGTGCTGACGCCCGCATGCAACATAACAGAGATCCAGCTCTGCGGAACCTGTTCTGCGGAAATCTGCGACAGATTTGAAAATTCGATGAAACAGGGGAAAAAGCAGTTCTGCCCTTTCTTTCTCATAAGGGGAGGAGCCGTAGGATATGACTGCGTCTTTCAGTGCAATCTGATTATTTACCTGAATTCTTTCTCCGTTGAAATAAGCACCATTTCCAAGGGACGCGAAGAACAGTTCTTCATGGAACGGGTTGTATACTGCCCCGAAGGTAATCTGTCCCTGTTCATATAATGCCAGTGCAACCGCGCTCAGTCCGTAATGGTGAATCAGATTGGTGGTTCCGTCAATAGGATCCAGAATCCAGTATCTGGCATCCGGTGACAAATCCCGGTTTTCCTTCTCTTCTGCAATCATACGGATATCCGGAAAACGTTCTTCCAGTTCTTTTTTCAGAAATTCCTGTACTGCAAAATCAACATTTGTGACATAGTCAGCGGCACCTTTTACCGTGACTCTGGCTGCTTCCAGCTCTCTGTAGATTAATTCTTTTGTTTTTCTGACCAGCAAAAGTACTTCGGTCTGTTCCTTTTCATTCAGCATCGTAATTTCTGTTTCCTTCTTTCCTAAAATATGATTTGCATCCAGTACATCGTTGTACAGTTTATGGAATTTCGTTGACTTCTATTACCTAGTACATCGAAAAATAAATAACCAGCTATATCACTTGCGTGATATAGCTAGTCATTTATTTTTCGATGTACTAGTCAACGATCATACAACATGTCCGAAATAATAAAATCCCTTACAGGTATCAAGGCTTACATTGACATAGGTTCCGATCATAGACGGATCTCCCTCAAAATGCACCAGAAGATTATGCTCTGTGCGGCCTGTCAGCATGCCTTTTTCTTTGCTTTCTTCTTCTACCAGAACTTCTTTTACGGTGCCGGTAAAACGGGAAGAGACTTTTCTGCCGTTCTCCTGCACAAGAGACAGAAGACGTCCGAATCGTTCTTTTACCACATCTTCCGGTATCTGATCCGGCATTTTGGCTGCAGGTGTTCCGGTTCTTTTGGAATAGATAAAGGTAAATGCCGTATCATAATCTGCTTTTTGTACCACATCCAGTGTTTCCAGGAAATCTTCTTCTGTTTCTCCCGGGAAACCGACGATAATATCTGTGGTCAGGGAAATGTCCGGAATTGCCGTGCGGATTTTCTCCACCAGACCCAGATATTTCTCTTTATCATAACGGCGGTTCATTTTCTGCAGGATTCTGCTGCTTCCGGACTGCAGTGGCAGATGCAGGTGATGACACACTTTTTTGCTTCGTGCCATTACTTCGATCAGTTCGTCAGATAAATCCTTCGGATGAGAAGTCATGAAACGGATTCTCTTTAATCCTTCAATTTCCTCAATCTGTGTAAGCAGTTCTGCGAAAGTCACCGGGTGTTCCAGAGTTTTTCCATAGGAGTTTACATTCTGGCCAAGAAGCATGACTTCCGTGACTCCATCATCAACCAGTGCTCGAATCTCATCGATGATTGCCTGTGGTTCACGGCTCTTCTCTCTGCCTCGTACATAGGGAACAATACAGTAGCTGCAGAAATTGTTGCAGCCAAACATGACATTCACGCCGGTTTTGAAAGAATATTTCCTGGAAGTCGGAAGTCCCTCCACAATCTCATCGGATTCCTGCCAGATATCAATGATCTGGCTGTCGGAAGTCAGTGTGCGGAAAAATAATTCCGGGAATTTATGAATGTTATGGGTACCGAATACAAGACTGACAAATGGATAGCTCTTGCGAATTGTTTCTACCACATGCTGCTCCTGCATCATACATCCAAAGAGAATAATTTTCATATCCGGATGTTTTCTTTTGATACTCTTGAGATGACCAAGGTGTCCGTATATTTTCTGATTGGCATTTTCACGAACCGTACAGGTATTATAGATCACTGCGTCGGCATCTTCGGTATCCACTTTTGTATATCCGATTTTTTCCATCATGGCAGCTACGGATTCGGTCTGCAGGGAATTCATCTGACATCCTTCATTCTCGATGTAATAAGTAGGTCTGCGCCCTTCATAAAGGGAAGGAAGCAGATCTGAACATTTCTGAACATATGTTAACTGAATTTGGGTTTCATTTGTATTACTCAAAGATGATCCATCCTTTCCGTTCTTTAGACAATCTCTATCATACAGAATTTATCGGGAACTGTCAAAGAGTTTCTGCTGAATTGAACAATTAAATTATCCATGTCTGTTCAATGACATAATATATTCCAGAGGCAGTGTATGGATTTCCTGGTAATTCTGTCTGCATTCTTCTGCCTGTTCTTTTGGGCTGTCATGTATGATTTCCGGTGTTTCAATCATAAATGCAGGCTGTTTTGTGATTTCTCCATAATACTGTTCCGGTGAACCGGTTCCTGTCTGCTCTTCCCGGCGTCTTCCTCTTTCTTCATCCGAAGATTTTTCCAGCCGGTAGCAGGAACATTTTTGAAGATGGCGCGCCAGCCGGTAGCTTCTCTGGTTATAGGCAAAAGATTGGGGATGCCTCAGATAAACAATTCGTTTGCCAAGATATCGGAATGACAAAAGACCGGCACTGCGATATTCCTGGAAAATCCGGATCAGGGCTTTTGTTTCGTTTTCGCTTGCCGGCTCCTGATGAATTCTGTTTCTGGAACAGTAGCAGGTAGGAAAATTCCGCCGGATATCCATGCCTCTCGCATTATAGGAAAATCCGTCGGAATCACGCTCCATCATTTTCAGCATCTGCCGATAGATGGGATTACGAATTGCAGAAAAGCCTTTTTCACCTATTTCAAACCCATCCGGATTCACTACGGGAATAAAACAGATCCGTACATCATCCAAAAGTTCTCTTACCTGGTATTCTTCTTCCAGTGTCCAGTTGGACTCATAAGCTCTGCAGTATTCCTGTATCATCTCCACAAGAAAAGAGGACATCCATCGGTCCGCTCCATCCAGTCCTGCAATACAGAAAAGCACAGAAATGCCATGTCCGGCTTCCAGCATGGGAATCATTCGTTCATCATGACTGCTTCCGATTACACGAAACTGGGTAAATGAGCGATATCGCTGCGCAGTTTCCCAAAGTGTATAGTATATTTTTTCATAGGTAAGAGGTTCTGTTGTAATCATTGCGGAATCCTCCCTGATATCCATAGCGGATCATGGTTGAAGTACATGCATGAAAAGCAGTTTATTTGTAGCTCTGGAAAAATAGATTATCCATATGCCTATGTACTCAGGCATATGGATGTTGTCCGTGACTTCCATAATCACAGGATGATAGGGTCAAAAGGTATGTTTTTTCATGCAAGTATGAAACATAAGGTTATTTATCGCGGGTTATACTAGTATAATATATGAAAAGAGACAGGTATTAAGACCTGTCTCTTAAAAATCATCCCGATTGAAATCATCGCATGATCTGCTCAACGTATCGTTTCTTTGCCTGAAATTCGCAGGCTCCGGGGATCCTTTATTCAGTTATTCTTTTGCGCTTTCTTACCAGAACGTAACCACCTGCAAGAAGAGATAATACCGCAAGCATGCCCATGGTTCCGACCGGTGACTCATCTGCTGTATTGGCACCAGTTGCAGTTGCGCTGCCAGTATCCGTTGTATCATCTGTTCTGGAAATCAGATTGCCGTCGGCATCTCTTGTGACCAGATTACCATCTTCATCATAATAGGAATAAGTTCCGTTCGCACCAGGAGTGATCTGTATGTCATCAAATTCAATGGCAGCTGACTGGAACTGGTAAGCGACAGAAGAGATATTATCTGTTGCACGCCATTCATTGCCGGTGTATTTTTCCTGTCTGTAGAAAATGTACAGATTGTAGGTGGCTGCTTTCTTAATACCGCCTGCAGCACCAATTTTCCATGTGCTGTGTTTCTCGCTGTCGGAAGGATTGGAGGAAGTACTCCAGTACAGAGGATTCCATCTTACATCTCCCTCAATCGGATCTGTATTGTCCATTCCGGCACCGGATACGGTGAACGGATAGAAGGTATTCGGATAAAATTCCAGAGGTTTCTCAAGACCGGTTACGGTACTTTCTGTAACAGCCGGTACCTTCGGATCGCGGGTCGGTGTCTGGGTCGGTGCAGCCGGACGGGATTTGCTCTGAAGTTCTGCAACCAATGGTGCAGAAACCAGTCCGCTGTCACTCTTTACGTAAATATATACATAAATCGTACCTTCTGTAGTAATACCCTCTACATAAATCGGGGTATTTGCATTTGCAGCAAGTGCAGCACCTTTGGTACATTTCTCAATAGCCGGAGCAGTGGAGTCTGTTCCATACGTCCAGTAATAAGTACCGGATTTATCTGACTGGAAAATAACGGTTGCGGAATCGTGTCCTGTCCATGATGCATCGACACCGGTAAGTTTCGGGGGACGGGCTGCCGGATCCATATCTTTGGATACAACGACTGCTTCACCGGTATTATCTATGAAGCAAAGATAAATACTGGCTCCATCTGTTCCTACAGCTGTTTTCTCACTTGTAGAGAAAGTGTAGGTAATAGCAGATGATTTGTTTGCGCTTACGGTTGTTTTATGATTGTCCTTTTTGATTTCATCTGCAGTAGGTGCTTTTGTACCGGTCTTTACAACTTTAATGTAAACAGTTGCATCTTTGTTGGATGTTACCGTTAATTTTACTTTATTTGTGCTGAGCCAGGCTGCATCTTTAATCTCTGCGCTTAATTTCGTTTCTTCCGGTGTTTCCTGGGATTTCAGGAAACCGGTTTCGTCAATGGAAAAATCTCCGCTGCCTTCATAGGTAAACTGTGGTAATACATCGGCAAGCGTGATACCTTCAATATCAGAATCCATGCATACAACAGGAACACCTGCTGCCGGATTTTTCATCTGAATACTAATAGTAGACTTTTCCAGTTTATCGACAATACTTACGACAACTGCTTTTTCATCGTTCGGATCTGTTATGGAACTGTCATTTGCAAGCACAATATTGCTTACAGCTCCTTCTGCACCGGTGTTTCCCGTAACAGTTACCGTACCTTCTGCGTATACAGTGGAATCACTGAAGATGGCACCGCCTTCTCCGGTTGTGCTGTTGCCGGTAATGGTACCGCCGCTGAGCAGGACAATTCCCTGTGTACAATGGATTGCTGCACCATTGGCACTTGTCTTATTTCCGGTCAGTGTACAGTTTGCCATTAACTGGAAAGAACCGCCTTCCAATATGGATACAATAGAACCTTCGGACATTTCCTCGGATGCACCATTAATCGTCAGCGTTCCATGGATATCATTGCCATCTTCATCATAATCTTCTGTACCGCAAAAATAAACAAAACTGTCTTTGACTTCAAACATATTTCCCTTGAAGCCGCTCTTCCTGGAAATGGTAATAGTCTTGTCAGCAGGTGTGGCAAACACAATGTTCTTGCCGGTAAGTTTTACTGTTTTGTCAAGAACCAGATCCTGATTCAGAATAATGGTGTCCGGCTCATCATTTGCAACAGGTGTTGTACATGCGGCAAGCGCTTCATCCAGGGTATCAAAAGATTTATCCCCTACGGTAAACGGTTTTGCAGCTGCTTCTGTAGGAGTAGGTGTGGCACCCTCTCCTTCTTTCAGATTTCCTTCTGCAGCAGAGGGAATTTCAACGACAGGCACTTCTCCAGGTGCTGTGGTTGGAACTTCTGTTGGTGTCTCAGCTGGTGCTTCTGTCGGTGTCTCAACTGGTGTTTCTGTCGGTGTTTCGGTTGGTGCTTCTGTCGGTTCCTCTGCCGGAGCCTCTGCCGGTGTTTCTGCCGGAGCCTCTGCCGGTTCTTCTTCCGGTGTTTCAGAGGCTGCTGCTATTCCTGCATCTGAAACATCTTCTATCGATAATTCGCTGGCATCTTCTGCAAATACTGCAGCAGGTGCCATACTGAAAGTCAGGGCTCCTGATAAAAGTAAAGCAAGTACTTGTTTTTTTCGCATAATAAATCCTCCCCATAAAACGAGCATTCATAAAATAAATAAAAAAGTGATATAATGTTTCCTGCCATTCAGAAGGCCGATTTATAAATAAATGAACGGTTGTAAAACATTATGATATAGTATAGCACACCTGATACCGGAAAGTCAAATTACAGAAGTGGCAGGTTAGCCTGTATCCTGATAGCTGATCCGTTATTTATTTTCCACTGTACCGGTTTCTGTGAACGGGATAAACAACAGCTCTTTTTCTGTTACAATGATCTGCGGAAAGATATCGGTAGGTTCTACAGGTACTTCCGGCATGATCTGAAAATCAAAGGCTACTGCTACACGTTCCAGTGAAGGATGCTTTTCCAGATAACGGTCATAAAAACCTCCGCCATATCCGACTCTGTGATTTTCCCTGTCAAATGCCACGCCAGGCATGATCATAAGGGCTTCTTCCCAGTTTACAGCTTCTCCGCTTCCATCCGGCTCCGGGATTCCGTAATACCCGGGCTGCAGCTGTGAGAAATCTGTAAAACGGTAAAACACCATGTCTTTGCCGACCACTTTCGGAACAGCTACTTCTTTTCCGGCTTTCCATGCTTCCTCTATAAGATAACGTGTGATTACCTCGTGGTTGTAATCTGCATATGCCAGGATGCGTTTGGCATTGCGAAATGCAGGAAGAGCAATGACTCTCCGGGTAATATCCAGGCTCCAGTTTTCGATTTGTTCATCCGTACATGCTTTTCTCGAAGCAAAAATTTTTTTTCTAATGTCTTTTTTTGTTTCCATATTTTTCTCCCAGATTGGTGATACTTCCATCTGCTTCCTGTATACTGATATTATCAAGCTGTGAACGGATATTCATCCGGATTGCTGCGATATACTCTTTGCGCAGCATCGCCTGTTCTTTTTTTTCTTCTTCTGTAAGTCCCACTGTTTTGGATTTACGGGCAAGTTCGTTAATTCTTTCGATTCTTGATATTTCCATTTTTCCTCTTTCCTGACGCTCTTGCTGCGTCAATAACGGTAAATTTGGAAGTTCACTTCCAACCCCGAAGTATTTGTGAATGAATCACAGCAGTTTTTCTATGTAATCGATCAGATAAAATTCTTCTTTCGGATGACCGACAAATAAGGTTCCCTGATTACGTCCCTCAATGATTTTATGGATTACATGAAAATCTTCTCCATTTGCAATTACCATATCGGTACCTGCTGCTGTGGCAATTTCAGCTGCAGTGAGTTTCGTGGCCATACCGCCGGTTCCCACTTTGCTTCCCGTGGATGCTTTTCCCATGTCACGAAAATGACTGTCCAGATTTTCCACCACATCAATAAATTCTGCATTCGGATTTTTATTCGGGTCATCGGTAAACAATCCGTCAATATCGGAAAGAAGAATCAGAAGATCCGCTCCGATCAGTGCTGCAACTACTGCAGACAGCGTATCATTGTCACCAAACTGAATTTCATAGGTGGAAACAGAGTCATTTTCATTTACAATGGGAATTGTGCCCATTTTCAGAAGTTCTTCAAAAGTATTCTTGGCATTTTTGCGGTTCAGATTGTCTACCATTGTATTTTTGGTCATCAGGATCTGAGCCGCCATCTGATTGTATTCTGAAAAGAGCTTCTGATAGATCATCATAAGTCTGGCCTGTCCCACTGCAGCACAGGCCTGTTTTTTCTCCAGTTCCGCAGGTTTGCCATTCATACCGAGAGCCGCTGCACCGACACCGATGGCTCCGGAAGAAACAAGGACAACATCTTTTCCCTGATTATGAAGATCGCCGATCTCACGAACAAGAACTTCCAGTTTGCGAAGATTCAGCCTTCCGGTTTCCGGATGGGTCAGGGAAGAGGTACCTATTTTGATGACAATCCTCTTTTTATCTTTTAAGTATTCACGATAGTTCATGGTCTTTTGTCACTCCATTATTTTTTCATCCGGTTTATCTTACAACATTTTGTTTGTTTCGTCCATGGTTTTTCTTGATTTCCCGGATCAACTGGAATAATTCTCCAGAAAACTGTACAATTCCTGCTGATCCCTGAGATATTTTCCGTTGCTCACTTCATTCCTTAGAGACTCCGGGAGGGATAAGACCGAAATGGAAGTGGTTTCATAAATGGTTCTCTGATCAGAATGATAAACCGTCACATACCCATCCTGTTCTTTCAGATAGTATGTTCCATATTGCCCGGTTTCTCCATTCGAATCTGCCATGACTGCTGTACCGGGGGCTTTTTCGGAAAAAGATGTGTTTTGGTTTTCTGAATTTCCTGAAACATCTGTCTGTGACAAAAGCCATAATCGGTCCCGGGTGGCTGCAATCTGGTAGGATTGATAATAGGCCAGGGACAGGACGCCAAGAAACAAAAAAATCCCGATACTGTAGAATATTTTTCGCATTTGTATTCACGCTCCTTTGTGTACAGGAATGGTTCTATTCTATAGTATCGGATTTTTTTGTTATGATTATGTGCTTTTCTCTGATGGTAAGTTACGGGAGAATGATTCCATAATTTACTGTATATAGAGCGCATTATCCTTATTTATCTTGTAATACCCAGTGCATCCAGTGCATCTGCCTGCTTTTTTTCCATAACAGCGGCTTCTTCCGGTGCCATATGGTCATATCCCAGAAGGTGCAGCATGCTGTGTGCGACAAGAAAGCAGAATTCCCGTTTTACACTGTGCCCGAATTCCTTTGCCTGTGCAGCTGCTTTTTCTGCGGAAATCATGATATCGCCCAGAAGAAGCTCATCGGTATCCAGGTCAAAGTAGGAATCATCCTCTTCGACAACCGAATAATCTGCCGGTGTTTCAAAAGGAATCATAG
This sequence comes from Blautia sp. HCP3S3_G3, assembly GCF_052063365.1. Lineage (NCBI taxonomy): Bacteria > Bacillati > Bacillota > Clostridia > Lachnospirales > Lachnospiraceae > Blautia > Blautia sp. HCP3S3_G3. Next base: position 40,424 of record NZ_JBQHXR010000008.1, read on the forward strand.
GAAAAGAAAGCACATCTGTAGGTGCAAGAATATTTCTGAATTCCGTATTTACACGTTTGATTTCCTCATTATCGGTCAAAACCAGATTTACGGATGCATCATATGGACAATTTTCCATTTCCAGAACTTTTTCGGCAACTTCTCTTGCCAGTCCGGCACAGTCAATTCCCCAGTCCACTTCTACTTCACACTCAAACTGTAATGTCATACATTCTCCTTACTGCGGCGGGTATTCTTTCTTGGTGCCGCCGGCTTCTGTTTCTTCTCATAATCATCGTATGCCTGTACAATCTGCTGTACCAGCGGGTGGCGTACAACGTCCTTACTGGTAAGCTGACAGAAACCGATATCATCAATTTTTTTCAGCACTTTCAGTGCTACATCCAGGCCGGATACAGCATCTCTTGGGAGATCTTTCTGTGAGGCATCTCCTGTGATGATTACTTTGGAACCAAATCCGATACGTGTCAGGAACATTTTCATCTGGGCCGGTGTTGTATTCTGAGCTTCGTCGAGAATGATAAATGCATTATCCAGTGTACGTCCGCGCATATAAGCAAGCGGGGCCACTTCAATCAGGCCTTTTTCCATGTTTTTGGCAAAGCTGTCAGCTCCCATAATCTGGTACAGTGCATCGTAGAGAGGCCTCAGATACGGATCAACCTTACTCTGCAGGTCTCCGGGAAGGAAACCAAGCTTTTCGCCTGCTTCTATGGCAGGTCTGGTCAGAATAATACGGCTGACCTCTTCATTGCGGAAAGCAGTCACTGCCATGGCCATAGCCAGATAAGTCTTGCCTGTTCCGGCAGGTCCAACACCGAAAACAATCATTTTCTGCCGGATCTGATCCACATATTCTTTCTGGCCAAGTGTCTTTGGTTTGATCGGTCTTCCCTGAATCGTGTTACAGATCAGGTCTTTATCAATTTCTGTCAGTACCTGTCCCCGCTGCTCCAGAGCAAGGGACAATGCATAATTGACATTTTGTCTGGTAATGGTATTGCCGCGGTTTGCCAGCGTGACAAGTTCTTCAATCAGTTTTTTCGCCTGGGATGCGTTCTGCTCATTTCCAAGAATCTTTAAAGCTCCGTCCCTGGAGATTAAAGTGACATTCAGTGTCCGTTCAATCAGTTTCAGATGCTCATCAAACTGACCGAAAACATTCCCTTCCTGGCTGGCAGGCACATCTGCATGTAATTCTATGATGTTAGCCATTCATTGCTGTCCTTTCGTTTCAAATACCAGTATTTTCTGCGTACCTGTTTATTTTAGCATGATTTACAGATATGGAAAGACTTTTAGCTTTCATGATGCTGTTTCAGATATGAGGCACGACCTTCTTCATACAGGTTGCGGCCCTCACTGTCAATGATGACAACCAGCGGCATTTCCTCCACATACAGTTTTCTGAGTGCTTCCGCACCAAGATCTTCGTATGCGATCAGTTCTGCTTTTTTGATACATTTCGCCAGAAGTGCACCAGCTCCGCCGATCGCGCCAAAATAAACACCACTGTATTTCTTCATGGCTTCCACAACTTCCGGAAGACGTGCTCCTTTTCCGATCATTCCACGGGCGCCTACAGACATCATAGTCGGTGCATAGGCATCCATACGGCCACTGGTAGTCGGGCCTGCGGATCCGATTACCTGTCCCGGTTTTGCCGGTGTCGGTCCAACATAATAAATCGTAGCATCTGTCGGGTCAAAAGGAAGTTTCTCTCCCCGGGCAAGTGCTTCGCACATTCTTTTGTGACCGGCATCACGGGAGGTGTAGATGGTTCCTGTCAGATATACCGTATCTCCTGCATGGAGAGTTTTTGCCAGTTCTTCTGTAAGAGGCAGCGTAATATGTTTTTCCATTTAAATCACCTCCGTTTTATGACGGGTCACATGGCAGTTAATATTAATTGCACATGGCATTCCGGCAATGTGTGTAGGCAGAGTTTCAATATTCAGACCGATCGCTGTGGTCTTTCCGCCAAATCCCTGCGGTCCGATACCAAGTTTATTGATTTTATCAAGCATTTCTACTTCCAGATCTGCATAAAAGGGATCCGGATTGGAAGAATCAATCGGTCTCATCAGTGCTTTTTTTGCAAGCAGAGCAGCCTTGTCAAAGGTGCCCCCGATTCCCACGCCGACTACCATCGGAGGACATGGATTCGGTCCGGCATTTTCTACTGTTTCGATAATGAAATCCTTGATTCCCTGAAGGCCGGCGGATGGCTTGAACATACGGATCGCACTCATATTTTCACTTCCAAAGCCCTTTGGTCCTACGGTTATTTTAATATTTTCACCCGGAACAATTTCTGTATAGATCATCGCCGGTGTATTGTCTCCTGTATTGCCGCGGCGTACCGGATCTTTTACTACAGATTTTCTTAAATATCCTCTGTCATATCCACGGCGTACACCTTCGTTGATGGCATCTGTCAGATTGCCGCCTGTCATATGTACATCCTGCCCTATTTCCAGAAATACACATGCCATTCCTGTATCCTGACAGATCGGAACACATTCTTTATCCGCAATTTCAAAATTTTCAATGATATTGTCCAGAACTCCTTTGGCGATTTCGCCATCTTCACATGCACGACAGTTTCTGATCGCACATTTTACATCTTCCGGAAGATGTTCATTGGCTTCGATACAGAGTTTTTCCACTACATCCGTAATCCGGCTTACTTCAATTTCTCGCATCTGTAACTGTACTCCTTTCTTTTGCACTCTTCCTATTTTACCACAGATATTTCCAGTCTTCCACTTCTTTCTTATCTCCCATGACAGATATCATGGTCAGATTGGTGTATTTTTATTCTTTAAGTTTCTTCATCCTCTTTTCTTTCCACTGCGACGGGGATTCCTGTTTTTTCGATTACAGTGAGCGTTCCTCTGGCCGTACATGAGTCGTAATCCGTTTCTATTTTTACATGGTTTGCAGATATCTCCATTCCCTGCTCTATTAATTTTTCTTCGTATTGCTGAAGCTGTTTTACTGCCAGGGATTTGGCCTCTTCTTTTGAATAGACGGAGGTTACTTCCTGGATTTTTTCGAAGGTTACATTTCCAAGCCATATGGGAAGATAAAAATTTTCGGTAAGTCTTACCTGTTTTTCCCATGCAGTTCTTCTCCAGCCGGATTTTTGTGTTTTGCCTGTATCCAGATAGAAATTTCCCAGCCGGATATAAGAATGATGTTCTGTATCACCGGATAAAAACTCTTCTTCATGGCTTAAGGAGAATTCTCTGTAATAGGGCAATTCATGTTCCACATAGATATCTGCATCTGCATGCACATATTCATAGCGTATGATTTCCTGACTGTCATTTAGAATTTCCAGACGCCCCAGAACCAGAAGCTCTCCTTTCTTACAGATATCTCCCGGTAAGACCTGAGGAGTTCCGGCCTTTGTAATGATTTTCACAATAGTTCCTTCCACATCCGCTGCCAGACTGCAGGGAGTTTCCGTTTCGGTTACAGAATCCTGCGGGATTTCTTCTTCCTGAATAGTAAGGATCAGTCGTGTTCCTTCAATTCTTGCAGACACCCAGGTGATTTCCGGATATTGCCGTCGCACAGAAGCCGCAAGATCTGCACAGTTGATGGTTCTTTTGGAAATTCCATGAACAATCCCCTGTTCACTGAGAAATCCCAGAATATCCGGTGTTGGATTCTGAATATTTCCTTCAATATGAATATTCCAGATTCTGCCGGAAAGGAACAGAATAAGGAAGGCACAGAGAAGAATTCCTGCAAAAAAGGCGATCCTCTTTTTGCTGCGAACAATAAAAAAAGGCATTCCATATTTTCGGATCACACGAATATGTACCCCTGTTTTGCTGCGGACAGGGCGCAGAGAAAAGAAATCCCGGATATGCATTTCCAGGATCAGACAGCCGGGATTGGGGCATTTCAGCTTCCGTATGGAGATGTTTTTGGCTCTGCAGAGATTCAGAAATCTTTCACATTGCTCTCCCTGCACTTCCAGTATTACATACCCGGAGAGGAATTTTAAAAATTTCTCCATAAGCACGCCTCCTACTGCTCCAGAAAAATGCGGGATATACATCCCCGAATCTGCATTTCTTCACTGGAAAAATAGGGGATTTCCAGATGTTTTCCGCATATGGTAAGTCTCCCGCGAAAAGTCAGGATAATAATTTCGTCACTGGTATAACGAAGAATGCCGCGGTAATTTTCAATGACAGCCAGATGTTTCCCGGTAATGGTTACGATAGCATCACGATATGCCAGATCTTCCGGAATTTCCAGCGAAGTTACCAGCTTTTCCTTATATCGGCTATTTTTTTTCATAAAAAATCTCCGCGGCTTTTATTTCTAATCTATGCCGCGGAGAAATCGGTTATGTATTATTTGTGAAGCGATGTTCTATTGGATCTGGATGAGCGGATGATCGATGTTATCGAAACAATACCATTGAAAACCACAGAATGGTATTGCCGCCCAGCTGAAATTCCATTTGCTGCGCTTCCACGATTTGTGAAACCACAACTCCATGACTCTCCAGACAGGGATGCATCCTGTCTGGATGAACGCAGGGACGCCCCTGTTTATAGGCGCATTCTATGCAGATATCACAGGATTCTGTGGAAAGGGTAAAAGTTTCATATCCCTGCGAACGGAGATAATCGCTGACAGCTGTTGTCAGTTCCTCATGAGCAAGTCGTGTTGAAAGGGTTTCCTCCAGGTTCAGAACATCCGAAACCTCTGCAACACTGGAAAAAAACACTGCGTGAGGATAACTGTGAATTCTTTCCTCACATTCTTCCAGGGTTCCGACAGCGGGCGGACACGCCCATGTGGAATTGTAACGGACACATTCTTTTTCACAGATGATACGCACCCGTTCTTCTGTTTCGATCTCATTTGTTTTTATGATTCGATATTCAAAAATTGGATATTGTGAAATAAATTCTTCAAATTTTTCTAAATTTAATGATACTTCCATGTTACCACTCTTTCTCCAGCAGCTATGACAATAGAATCTCTCTCCGCTGCAGTACAATCTGCCCGAAAGACTTTTTTATATTACAGGAAAACGCAGAACTCATTCCTGTGACATAAAATAGGTGTTTAAGCTTTGGCTGTTCTTCTCTTACCAGTGAAATGAGATGCCTCAATACAGTAGATTTTTGTCCTTGTGAGCGCATCTTCCGAAAAAAAGATTTCGGAATCCGCATCCAGGTGTTTCATGATCAGAGACAATCCGTAGATTTTTTCTTCGTGATCTTCTACGACACGAATCCTTCCATTGCCCATAATACTTTCGTAGGCATAGGAGTAAGAACACGCATAATCCCCGCGAATCAGCGCATGACTTCCGTCCATTTCAAATGCGACTTCGGGACTGCAGGAAAAAGTATCTGCCTTGCGCCCGGAAACAGCCCCGTGAAAGTATAGTTTCAGATTTTGGGAACCTTCCTGTGTTTCTTCCAGCAGATAGCCGAAATTGACTGGAACAATAAACATTCCTTCTTCATCTACAGCTCCGACCCGCACAACCTTACAGGATTCCAGAATATGTCTGAGGTCTTCAGTATCTTTTACCTCTCTCTTATGAAGACGCATCTCTCTCATGCTAAAAATTCCTCCTGTTCTGCAAATAACCCGGACACTGCTGCCTGATATTCGCTGTAATGAGTTGCTTTTTTGATTTTCTTGATATATTTCGCTGAATTGCGGAAACTGACGGAAAAATAACTCCACAGTTCCTTCATTCGAAAAAGCACATTCCGTTCGTCATGAAGAAGTTCCTGATAATCATGATATATTTTGTCATGAAAATTACGGAACATTTTTTTGTCCGGTTTTTGACCATCCCGAATCTCATTGAGCAACCCTGGATTTGTGATCAGTCCTCTGCCATACATAAATCGTTCTGTTTCCGGAAACTGTTCCCCGATATTCTGATAATCCTGAACGGTAAAAAGATCTCCATTATAACACAGAGGTGCCCGGACTGTACTTACAGCCTGTTCAAAAGCATGTAACCGTATTTCCCCTTTGTAGTAATCTTTTTGGATTCGTGGATGAACAATCAGTTCGGTAAGAGGGTAGTGGTTGTAAATTTCCATAAGTTCTTCCCAGTCTTCTTCATCGGTTGTCCCGATTCTGGTTTTTATAGAAAGATTCATCTGTTCTCTTTCCAGTCCTTCACATATACGGTCAAGAAAACGATCCAGTTCCTCGGGATCTTTCAAAAATCCGGAACCTTTGCCCTTGGCCGTAACGGTTCCGGATGGGCATCCGAGATTCAGATTCACTTCATGATGTCCATATTCTTTGAAAATACGGGCTGTTTCCAGGAAATCTTCAGCATGGTTGGTCAGAATCTGAGGTACAACAACGAGCCCTGCATTTGTTTCCGGAGAAACTTCCCGGATTTCCTTCACACTGAGATGTTTACCCGGTTTCGCAGAGATAAACGGTGTAAAATATTTATCCATCGGATGAAAATATGCATGGTAGGCATTTCGAAAAATAAAATTGGTTATGCCCTCCATGGGCGCCATGTAATCTTTCCTCATCAGTCCAGAATAATAAGTGCCATAAAGACAAGATTTTCATTTCCAGTATTGGAAAGAGCATGTCCCTGACCATCCGGTGTAAATGTTTTTTCTCCGGCCTTTACCATACGGAGAGTTCCGTTATCACTGTAAATTCCTTCTCCGGAAAGAATATAATAGGTTTCACTCTCTCCATGATGTTCATGATAGCCGAGGGAACAGCCCGGTTCCAATGTTACCTGTGCATAAAGCCGGCATTTTCCATTTAATTCTTTTTCTCCGAGAATATGTCTGATCAGCACATGACCATTTCCGCCGCACATATTTTCTACTCTTTGTGTTTCCATGAAATTTTCCTCCTGTTTTATCATATTAGATTGTATTTGTAATTATCTCGCACATCTGTCGGAAAGCAATTTTTAAATGCACTCTGGAAAGTAATTATTTTTGTTATTTGTGATATGGTTCATGATTCAGAATACGGTATCCGCGATAAATCTGTTCCAGTAGAATCATCTGCATCAACTGGTGCGGAAATGTCATGCGGGAAAAACTCAGTTTATAATCAGCCCGCTGTAAGACTTTTTCGCTCAGACCAAGGGAACCGCCGATTACGAATGCAACCGAACTTTTTCCCTCTACGCCAAGACGGCCGATCATCTGAGAAAGTTCAACAGAATCCAGCATTTTTCCCTCTATGGCAAGCGCAATCACATAATCCTGTTCACGGATATGCTTCATGAGACGTTCCCCTTCTGTTTCTCTAATCTGAGTATTTAGCGCATCCGATGCTTTGTCCGGTGTTTTTTCATCAGGGACCTGCAAAAAAGTCAGTTTGCAGTACCGGCTCAGACGTTTGGCATATTCCCCGATTCCGTCATTCAGATATTTTTCCTTGATTTTCCCTACAGATAAAATCCGGATCTCCATAAATAACATGAATCCTTTCTATTTATACATGTTTCTTGCTTTTATACGTGTTCCTCGATATAATTCTGGAATTCTTCCATTGTCATGAGAACTTTTCTTGGCTTGGTTCCTTCTTCCGATCCTACCACTCCGGCTTCACAAAGCTGATCCATGATACGGGCCGCGCGGTTAAATCCAACTTTAAACATTCGCTGAATCATACCGATGGAAGCTTTTTCTTTATCAATGATAAACTTTCCTGCTTCCTCAAAATAAACATCGCGGTCATCGCTTCCGGATGCCCCTCCGGGAAGGATGGCGGTATTTACCTGCTGTTCAATCTGTGTATTATATTCGACAGCAGGATTTCTGTCAGACAGAAAATCAACGATGCTGCTTACTTCCTCATCCGTGATCAGAGCACCCTGCATACGGGCAGGCTTCTGATAACCCTGGGGATAAAACAGCATATCCCCTTTGCCAAGCAGTTTTTCCGCTCCGTTCATGTCGAGAATGGTTCTGGAATCCACACCGGAAGAAACCGTAAACGCAATTCGTGACGGCATATTTGCCTTAATAAGACCGGTAATGACATTTACAGACGGACGCTGTGTGGCAATGACCAGATGAATGCCGGCTGCACGTGCAAGCTGCGCAAGGCGGCAGATCGCATCCTCCACTTCACCGGGAGCTACCATCATAAGGTCTGCAAGCTCGTCAACGATCACAACAATCTGCGGCAGTGTTTTGGGGCGTTCCTGTCCTTCCGGAACACGCATATTTTCTACCTTTTTGTTGTATTCGCCAAGATTACGAACACCAAATTCCGCAAAGGTATTGTATCGGACAGTCATTTCTGATACTGCCCAGTTCAAAGCGCCTGCCGCTTTTTTGGGATCTGTGACAACCGGAATGAGAAGATGCGGGATTCCATTATAAACACTGAGTTCCACCACCTTCGGATCGATCATGATCAGTTTTACCTCGTCCGGTGTAGCTTTATATAGAATACTGATGATCAGTGTATTGATGCAGACAGATTTTCCCGAACCTGTAGCGCCGGCAATCAGAAGATGCGGCATCTTTGCAATGTCTGTCACAACCGGTTTGCCCCCGATATCCTTTCCCACAGCAAAAGAAAGCTTTGATTTTGCTTCCTGGAATTCCCTGGACTGCAGAAGATCCCGCAGCATGACCGCACTGTTTTCTTTATTCGGAACCTCAATGCCAACAGCAGCCTTGCCGGGAATCGGAGCTTCGATTCGAATATCCGGAGTGGCCAGATTCAATTTGATATCATCTGCCAGTCCTACAATTCTGCTGACCTTCACGCCCATTTCCGGCTGAAGCTCATAACGGGTAACCGTTGGACCGCAGCTGACATTGGTAACGGTGACATTTACCCCAAAGTTATGGAGGGTATCCTGCAGCTTCTGGGCAGTTTTGCGGAGATGTTCATCAGAGTCCCCCTGAGACTTCCCGTTTCCTTTTTTGAGAAGCTTCAGCGGTGGAAAATGATATACCTTTTTAGCAGGGAGCTCCTGATTGCTGATCTCATGGGTGATATTTTTGATTCCATTTTCAATTTCTGCCGGAGATGATTTCGGATTTTTGGTAGATTTCTTCGGCTTCTCCTCCGAAAAAGGTGGCTCTGGCTGCTCGTCCTGTCGGGATATATTTTCTTTTCTGTCCGGAATGTTTTCCTGAACCTCAGGTGTATCGAACAGATCTTCCAGTGTTTCTTCCTCTTCCTCCGCCTGCGGCTGAGAACGATGTATGCGGAATTCAATCTGTCCCTGTCCGGATTCTCTGGTATCTACGGCAAGATTATCCGGTTCCCGGTTTTCTTCTTCCATCGGAATATCCACAGATGTCTTATGGACACGTACACCGGAAGGTTTTAGTTCTGTTCCTTCCAGAAATCCGCGGCTTTCTCCCTGAGTCTGTGCAGAAGCTGTTCTTTTGGCAGATCTGCCTCTTCTGCTTCCGGAAGACATGTCAGAAGCTTTTTCCTGTCCGGAGCCTCTTCTGGTTCCCGATTTTCCGGATCTTTTTGCTTTTGCAGGAAGAGCCTCTTCATCTGAATCTTCCTCTGCAAGAGCTTCCTCCAGTTCTCTGAGCCGTTCTGTCTGACGTTCTTCCTTCTGGCGCTGGCGTTCTTTTGCGCGGAGTTCTTTCTTCAGTTCACGCTCAGGCTGTCCTTCTTTATATCGTGCATGTCCTCCTCTGATCATGGTATAAAAAAACATCCATATCTGTTCTAAAAATTCAAAGAAAGAATGCTGTGTGATCAGAATCAGACATACGAGAAGGACCAGAATCATAATCACATAGCGGCCCCATACCCCGAACGCAGATGTGGTGGAAATGCAGATAGCACCACCAATCACACCGCCGCCGGTATGATAATCAGAGCTGATGGAATAATAATCCAATAATGTTCTGCTCCTGATATAGCCTTCTGTGATTAGCTGCATAACGCCGCACATTACAATAAAAAACACTGCTCCTGCGGCAGATTTTTTGTAGGCAAGCTTATTATGCTTATTGGACAGAAGAAAAGCAGCACCTACAAACATTACGACAGGAAACGCGTATGCCATCAGCCCCATTGCACCAAAAGAAAAGGTGCTGATCGCATCACCGACAATTCCGCCCATACCAAAATTGCTGAACATCAGAATCACTGCTGCTGCCAGTATGATCAGAAGAATAATTTCTGTCTGAAAACTGCTGGATACGGATTGATTCTGTGCTTTGCCGGATGAAGCTTTTGCAGATGATGTTCTGCCTGATTTTGCCTTGCCGGATGCAGGTTTTCTTTTGCCTTTCTGATTTTTTGAAACTGCCATTCGTTATGTTCTCCTCCTGTTATGAGTTTCTGTCAAACTATTATTTCATTCCATAATGAGTCAACAGTACCAGTCCTCCAATGAAAAAACAATAATAGGAAAAATAGCGGAATTTTGTTTTATGTACCAGACGCAGCATTGTACGTGCAGCAAAGTATCCGGTTACCGCAGCTGCCAGCATGCCAAGTACAAAATCGATTCCAAGCCACACGGTCATGTTTGGTGAAGCAAACTCTCCAATTTCCAGAATCAGTGCTCCCAATACAGCCGGAATGGACATTAAATAAGAAAATTTTACAGCAAACGTACGGCTGTATCCAAAAAGCAGTGCAATACAGATCGTCAGACCGCTTCTGGAAAATCCCGGAAATACAGAAATTCCCTGACAGATTCCAAGCCACATTGCCTGATCATAAGAAGCATCTTTCGCTGCTGTGGCACCTCCTGCTTTCCCCATATCCGTAACCAGGAGCAGGATTCCGGTGATCAGAAAACCAATTCCGGAAATCATCGGATTTACGGCGCTTTTTGCGACAAGACGTCTGCAGACATAGCCAAGTGCCATGGAAGGAATTGCAGAAACCACCAGCAGTGCGGCAAATTTGCGATAACTGCCTGTTATAATTCTGGCATAATGCAGATTGTCACCGGTTCTTCTATTGTAAATATACAGATTGGCATTACCGATCAGGTCTGCAAGCATTCCGAGAAGTTCTGCAAAAACGTTCCGGATATCTTTCCGGAATACGGTAAAAAGCGCAAAAAGTGTGCCCACATGCAGCATGACTTCAAAGAGAACTCCCGTATTTACGCTAATCCCCATAGCATTTTCTATTGTACTGATATGGCCAAAGCTGCTTACAGGCAGAAATTCTGTAATGCCCTGCAATATTCCCAGTAAAATAGCATTCATAGCGGTCATAGTCTGTTTTTTCCTCTCTGACTGTTAGATTTCATGAAATTCTGTCCATTCACAGAAACGTTGTTCTAGATCGTGTTTGAAAATTGCTCAAGAGTGTGCTTTTCTGAATTGTATTTTCCTATATATAATATCTTTTTGGACAGATTCTTAAAAATTATAACATAAATCAGAGCAAGTTACAATAGATGTTGGCTCGGATACTGAACTTTTGTTCGATATTGCTTCAATAAAAAAATATCCCTGTGCAGGCACCTGCACAGGGATAATGTTATTACACCGTTTGGACAAAATTATTATTATTTATTTATTATTTGGATGCTTTCGGAAGTCTTGCATCGATCATGTTTGTAAGATGATCGGTACATTTCAGCGGAGCTACCAGTGCTGCATCTTCTACAGCAACCAGTTTAGCACCTTTGCATTCCAGAACACCGCCATAGATCTGACCCATTTCTGCATAACGATATACAGGAAGGACATCGTTCATTTCGTCAGAAATATCTTCTACATCATCGTATGGCATTTCTACTTCATATACATGAGCAAGCTCAGCAGCAACTTCCCAGTTGTTGAATACGACATCTTCTTCGATTGCCTGTTCAACCGGCTGCAGTCTGCGCTCAGTATTTGTGAAGGTTCCATATGTAGATGCGAAACCTGTTCCAGGAATTACAACATCTGCAAGGCGTGCTGTTTCTGTCATATGAGTATCACATACTGCAAGGAATACAACATCTTTCAGCAGTGCCGGATCCGGATCTTCGCCGAATACGAGAAGTGCTTTCACGCCTTCCATAGCTTCTGCACCTGCAGTTACACCCAGATCGATCAGACCCTGGCTGTTATTCTTAGCCTTGAGCTGAAGGATACCGTCACGGGCTTTGCCGATGTGGCCGGATACAACAGCGATATCAGCAAGAAGTGCTGCAGCTTCTGTTGTAACCACATTCTGCTGGAATACGATCATTGCTTTCTTTGCATTTGCATAAAGCTCTGCAACTGCCTTGATCTCATCACATACTTCTGCACCTTCTACGGAAGCTTTGAATGCATCAAAGCCTTCCACACCTGCACCTTTGCCCATATCAACAAGAGCTTTTGCAACACCCTTGAAGAATGCAAGAGAATTGTCGGTGGAAATGGTCTTATATGCAAAGCTCATATGATCCTGTTCATATCCTTCCGGATTTACAAGAATCACTTTTGCACCATTCTTAGCTGCCTGTTTCAGTTTCAGACGGATTACCTGATTTTCTTTTGCAATGAATCCTGCACAGAGGATTACTTCTGCAGAAAGAAGTTCGTCAATAGTGTTCGGGGATGCATTTACGCCGAGAACTTTTTCAAGTCCGCTCTCTCTGTTATTGAAGCAAAGAGTCTTGGCACCGATTGCATCGGCAAATTTCTTGATTACATATGCTTCTTCGTTGGTGTATCTGTCAGAGATGGATACTGCTACAGCATCTTTGCCGTATTTTGCAGCAAGTGCTTCTGCTTTTTTGGTTACCAGAACAAATGCTTCATGGTAATCCACTTCTGTCAGTTCCCCATTCTTTCTTGCCATAGGATCAAGGAGCTTGTCTCCCAGAACTGCACAGTCAAATCCGAATTTACCGCGGCCGCAGAGAAGTCCTTTATTAACAGCACCTTCTTTGTCCGGAACAGATTTCACAAGCATATCACCGTAGGTTTCCAGATGAATGGAGCAGCCAACGGAGCAGTGTGCGCATGTGGTGTCAGTTACTTCTGTTGCAAGCGGAACAGATTTCTCAAGGGAAAGATTTTCCTGAAGAGCACCTGTCGGGCAGACACTTACACACTGACCGCAGGAAATACATCCTGTTTCTGACAGCGGCTGTTCAAGTGCCGGTTTTACAACAGTATCAAAACCACGTTTTACAAGACCGAGTGCGCCTACACCCATGACTTCATCACAGGCACGAACACAGAGTCCGCAGAGGATACACTTATTCGGGTCTCTCAGGATGAACGGATGCTCATCTTTGTATTCTACTTCATTGATATCACCGGCAAAACGATCCGGATGAACATCATACATATTTGCATAGGAAATCAGCTTACATTCGAAGTAATCTTTACATCCGCACTCCAGACAGCGATGAGCTTCTTCTACCGCCTGAGCTTCATCATATCCGAATACAACTTCTGTAAAGTTATCTTTTCTTTCTTCTGCATTGAGCTGTTCCATAGTCGGACGGCACATTCTCTCACGGTCTTCGAAAGTAGCCGGAGTTACGTCCTTCTTGGTTACATAGTAGTTCGGCTCATATTTGATTTCTTCGCCGCGAAGGTATGCATCAACGATGTCGCAGCTCTTCTTAGCGTCACCGATAGATTCTACAGCGATGGAAATCTTATCATTACCGCAGTCACCGCCGGCAAATACACCAGGGATTGCAGTCATGAAAGTATCTTTGTCATAAACGATACCGCCCTTGCGGGTAAGTTCTACACCGTCAATTCCGGCTGCGTTTACTCTCTGTCCGATTGCAAGAATAACTGTATCTACATCGATCGTTTCTGTCTTGCCTTCTACCGGAACCGGTGCACGACGTCCGGAAGCATCCGGCTCACCAAGTTCCATTACCTGAAGTACCATCTGACGGCAGTGACCGTTTTCATCGGAAATGATTTCCAGAGGATTGGTCAGGTTCAGGAAGATAACGCCTTCTTCTTCTGCTTCTTCGATTTCCAGCATATCTGCAGGCATTTCATCTTTGGTTCTTCTGTAGATATTGTATACTTTATCAGCACCAAGACGTACAGCTGTACGGCAGGCATCCATTGCAGTATTACCACCGCCGACAATGGCAACATTTTTACCAAGGTCGATTGGCTCGTTGCGTACAACTTTGCGAAGGAAATCAATACCGCCGATCACGCCTTCTGCGTCTTCGCCTTTGCAGCGAACGCCGGTGGATACCCACGCACCGATACCGATGCAGACAGCATCAAAATCTCTCTTGATTGTTTCAAAGGCAATATCTTCGCCAATCTTGGTATTGGTGATCATGGTAACGCCCATTTTCTCAAGAACAGCGATCTCTTCGTCAAGAACTTCTTTCGGAAGACGATATTCCGGAATACCATAACGGAGCATACCGCCGAGTTTCGGCATTGCTTCATAAATGGTTACATCATGTCCCAGCTGGCGAAGGAAATATGCCATGGAAATACCGTAAGGTCCGCCACCGATTACGGCAACGTTCTTACCTGTATCCGGTTCGCATTCCGGTACAAACGGATCTTCACCGAATTCATCGGTATCTGCAGCAAATCTCTTCAGGTTTGCAATAGCGATCGGTTCATCAACAAGACCGCGGCGGCATGCTGTTTCACACGGATGAGGACATACACGTCCGATAGCGCCCGGAAGCGGAATGTTGTTTCTGATCAGTTCAATTGCTTCTTCGTACTGTCCGTTGGCGATCAGACCTACATAACCCTGGCAGTCTGTACCTGCAGGACATGCAAGCATACATGGCGGACGGCAGTCTCCCTTGTGGTTGGAAAGAAGAAGTTCCAGGTTTGTTTTTCTGGATTCAATAACACGCGGAGTGTTGGTACGGATTACCATGTTCGGTGCAATTTCTGTTGCACAGGCTTTCCAAAGCTTCGGGCTGCCTTCCCACTCTACCATACAGAGACCGCATGCACCGTAAATTTCTGTTCTTTCATCATAGCAAAGAGTCGGGATGAAAATATCATTTTCTCTGCAGACTTCAAGAATCGTCTGTCCCGGAAGACCGTAGACTTCTTTGCCGTCGATATTTAATCTGAATTTGTTCACAGTCTACACCTCCTATTAAACTCTCTTCACTGCACCGAATGCACAGTTCTCTTCGCACTTGCCGCACTTGATACATACATTCGGATCAATCTTGTGAACCTGTTTCTTATCACCTTCGATCGCATTGACCGGACAGTTTCTCTTACATTTGCCGCAGCCCTTGCAGTCGTCTGTGATTTCGTAGTGAATCAGAGCCTTACAGGATCTTGCTGTACATTTATGGTTGTAAATATGATCTTCATATTCATTTCTGAAGTAACGGATGGTGGTAAGTACCGGGTTCGGAGCTGTCTGTCCAAGACCGCACATCGCACCGTCTTTGATCTTGCCTGCAAGTTCTTCAAGCAGTTCGATATCACCGTCTTTACCTTCACCTTTGGTGATTCTCTCAAGAATCTCAAGCATTCTCTTGGTACCGATACGGCAGTAATTACATTTACCGCAGGATTCTTTCTTGGTAAAGTCAAGGAAGAAACGAGCCATATCTACCATACAGGTATCTTCGTCCATAACGATCATACCGCCGGATCCAACGATCGCACCCGTTTTATTGATGTCTTCATATGTAACCGGGGTATCAATGAGCTGTGCCGGAATACATCCGCCGGATGGTCCACCCATCTGAACAGCTTTGAATGCTTTGTCATTTTTGATACCTCCGCCGATATTGTAGATAACTTCGCGAAGAGTCATACCCATTGGTACTTCCACAAGACCGCCCTTCTTGATCTTGCCTGCAAGAGCAAATACCTTGGAACCTTTGGATTTCTCAGCACCTCTGTCTGCAAATGCCTGTCCGCCGTTGGAGATGATCCATGCAACGTTGGCATAAGTTTCTACGTTATTGATGTTGGTCGGGAGTTTCCAGTAACCTTTTGCTGCCGGGAATGGCGGTTTCAGACGAGGCATTCCTCGTTCGCCTTCCAGAGAAGCGATCAGAGCGGTCTCCTCACCACATACGAATGCGCCTGCACCGGCTTTGATACGGATATCAAAGTTGAAACCTGTTCCAAACAGATTCTTGCCAAGATAGCCTTTTTCTCTTGCCTGTGCCATAGCGATTTCAAGACGTGCGATTGCGAGAGGATACTCAGCACGGCAGTAAATGATACCTTCGGTAGCACCTGCTGCAAAACCGCCGATGATCATACCTTCCAGCAGAGAGTGCGGGTCACCTTCCAGTACGGAACGGTCCATGAATGCACCCGGGTCACCCTCGTCTGCGTTACATACCATATATTTCTGAGCACCCTGATTGGATTTGATCGCATTCCATTTGAACCAGGTCGGGAAACCGGCACCACCGCGGCCGCGAAGGCCGGAGATCTTGATTTCGTCAATAACCTGATCCGGAGTCATGGATGTGATTACTTTTTTTGCTGCTTCATATCCGCCTACAGCGATGTATTCTTCGATTTTTTCCGGGTTGATCTTACCGCAGTTACGAAGAACGATTCTCTGCTGCTGGGATAAGAAAGCCTCATCCTCCTGCGGAATCACGTATTTTTCAACAGGTTTGCCGCCGATGAGGTGTTCCTCAACGATTTCAGCAACCTTGTCTGGTGTACATTTGACATATCTGGCTTCCAGGGCGCCTTCTTCATTATAAACGTCAACGATCGGCTCAAGATAACAGGTACCGATACATCCTGTCTTGTCGATCACAACGTTTGTCAGATTCTTTTCCGCTACGATTCTTTCGAATTCATTAGAGGTTTTCTTAGCGCCGGTAGCAATACCACAGCTGCCCTGTCCTACAACAACTTTCATATTTTCTACCTCCTATGCATTCTGCGCTTTGTAATCATCAAGAATTTTCTTAACGGAAGATTTGGTCAGGTTACCGAAGGTCTCCTCGCCGTCTGCTGTCTTCACCATCATAACCGGTGCCAGAGAGCAGCAGCCAAGACAGGCAACGTTGTTCAGAGTAAATAATCCGTCCTCTGTTGTCTCTCCGTCTTTGATTCCAAGATGTTCACAAACTGCTTCTTCAATCATGTCGGAACCGTTTACGTGACAGGCTGTACCTTTGCAGAGCATGATAAGGTATTTGCCGATCGGCTGTAAGCGGAACTGCGCATAGAACGTAGCAACACCATAGATCTTTGCAGGCATAATTCCGGTTCTCTCAGAGATGTAGTTGATCGCATCCAGAGAAAGATAACCGTAAATGTCCTGTGTCTGCTGAAGAATGGTAATCAGGCTGCCAGGTACTTTTGCATATTTCTCAAGCACCGGAGCCAATTCAGCGAAATCCGCGTTTCCGCCGTTCTGACATTCGCAAGTATTGCTCATATGATTGTCCCTCCTGTATAGATAATAATAAACATAAATATTCATTCTTGCTTATTATAGCACAAAAGTGGAGACAATCAAATAAAAAAGTATATATTTTTACAAATTTCTGGCAGGAATTTCAGCAGTTTTATCTGAAAACGTTTTTTTCAGGTCTTTCATCTGGTGATAATCCTCAATCATTTCGTACAATTTCGTCAGAGCCTCGCGAATTCCTCCTACTTCATCAATGAGTCCTTCCCTCACTGCTTCGCTTCCTTCCAGCATGGTTCCGACATCTTTGACAAGCTGTGTCGTGTCCAGCATCAGCTCTTCCAGACGTTTCTGGCTTGTTTTGGAATGAGAAGAGATAAAGGCGGTAATACGGTCCTGTATTTTTTCCATATTCCGGTATGTCTGTGCCACGCCGATAAACATACCGCTGGAGCGTACCGGATGAATCACCATCGTGGCGCTGGGAACGACGAAGGAATAATCTGCAGAAACAGCCATGGGAACGCCGATGGAATGTCCGCCGCCAAGAACAAGGGAGACGGTTGGAATACTTAAGGAGGCAATCATTTCCGCAATAGCAAGGCCTGCCTCCACATCGCCGCCCACGGTATTCAGCAGGATCAGAAGGCCGTCAACAGATTCATCATCTTCTATCATCGCAAGTTTCGGAAGAACATGTTCATATTTTGTTGTTTTACTCTGGGATGGGGCGGATTCATGACCTTCTACTTCCCCTATGATCGTAAGAAGCTCAACCCGGTGTTTTCTGGGATTTCCGTCAAGAACCACCTGTCCCATTTCCCGGATCTGATCATTCTGCACGTTTTCCCGGTCCAGCTGCTGTTTTTTTTCTTCTTTTTCATTGTCATTATACATAAAAAAACACCTCCAAGATATCATATCCTGGAGGTAGTATTTACAAAATCAGACTCTGTTTATTCATCCCAGTTGTGCCACACATCTGTGACATCATCATCTTCATCAAGAAGATCCAGTGTTTTCTGGATGTTTTTAATATCTTTTTCGTCGGTCAGTTCCACGTAAGTCTGCGGAACCATTGCGACCTGTGCTTCCAGCATCGGAACACCGGCTGCTTCCAGTGCTTCTCTTACGGCACTGAAGTCTTCCGGATCAGTAATAACCTCAAAACTGTCCTCTTCTTCGCTGAAATCTTCCGCACCGGCATCAAGAGCAACCATCATCAGCTCGTCTGCATCCATCTCACATTCTTCTTTGTCAATGATGATCTGACCTTTCTGATCAAACATGAAAGAAACGCATCCCTGTGTACCAATGCTTCCATAACCTTTTGTAAAGGCATTTCTTACATTACTTGCAGTACGGTTTTTGTTGTCTGTCAGAGTCTCTACGATGATCGCAACACCGTTCGGGCCGTATCCTTCGTAAGTAGCTCTCTCATAAGAATCTGCAGAATCAGCACCAGCAGCCTTTTTGATGCCTCGTTCGATGGTATCGTTCGGCATATTGTTTGCTTTCGCTTTGGCAATAACATCACGAAGTTTGCTGTTATTGTTCGGATCCGGGCCGCCGGCTTTGACAGCCATTACGATTTCACGTCCAATGACAGTAAAAATCTTACCTTTTTTGGCATCGTTTTTCTCTTTCTTATGCTTTATGTTTGCGAATTTTGAATGTCCTGACATTTTTCTTCTCCTTTTGGTTCTTTATCATTTATTTTTTCGGCCCGCACCCTGTCTATGGTTTTATTGCCAAGTGACAGGATCTTAAAGCGGTAACCGTTTGCAACAATTTCTCTGTCCAGATCTTTTTCTGTGGGAATATGTCCCAGAACAGAAGTCAGATATCCGTTCAGTGTTTCAAATTCCACATCGCCGAAATCCACCTCAAGCTCCTCTTCCACATCCTCCAGATACGCCAGCCCGTCTATGATCACGCTGTTGTCGATCTGGGTACGGATCGTAATCTCTTCATCATCGTATTCGTCCATAATCTCGCCGACAATTTCTTCCACAATATCTTCCATGGAAACAATTCCTTCTGTCTGGCCATATTCATCAACTACGATTGCCATATGAATTTTTTTGCTCTGCATGGACTGGAGCAAATCTCCGATTCCTCTTGTCTCCGGAATAAATGCTGCCTGGCGGATCAGACCGGGAAGTTCTTTCAGTGGTTTGAATTTTGCCCAGGAATTCTTGGTCATAAATTTCATGGCATCTTTATAATGGACAATGCCCAGGATATCATTCAGGTCTTCTCCATATACCGGATATCGGGAAATGCCCTCTTCCATCATCTGTTCCACCATTTCTTTCAGAAGAATATCCTGACTGAAGGCGACCACATTTGTCCGGTGTGTCATAACCTCCCTGGCTTCCGTCTCATTAAAGTAAATGATGTTCTGGATCATTTCCGCTTCACTTTCTTCTATGACGCCCTGTTCGTGAGCTTCGTCCACAATGGAAATGATTTCTTCTTCCGTAACGGCGTCTTCTTTCTGATTCAGTTCCACACCAAAGGGAACAGCAGTAAGCTTTGCGATCCACGTAATAAACAGTGTCAGCGGATAGAGAATAGAAACAATGGCGTTTACCATTCCTACATAACGAAATGCAAATTTTTCCGGACAGTATGTCCCTACTCTTCGGAATGTGAGAATTCCAAAAGATGCAAGCAAAAGCACGCACACAAACAATACCAGGGCAAAAACCGATGCATGATCTATGTAATGGCGGGAAAATCTTGTGATCCACGGAACCAGAAAAGCTCCGATGGATATTCCGGATGCTGTCACGATCAATGGAATCGCATTTACATACTGAACAGGATGCTCCATCAGTTTTTTCAGTAAAATTGCTTTTTTATTTCCGTCCAGTGCCTGCTTCTGTATTTCACTCTCACTGAGATTCTTCACTGCTGCGGAAAAACCGTAAAATATTCCGTTCAGCCCCAGCAGCGTTAACAGTATCAATACGCCCCATAAGGGCAAACTACTGCCATCTTCCATATGTTCTTAAATTCATCCTCCAATTGTCATTCAGTTCCGGAAATTACTCCGGCTGTATTTCCTGATTGCGGGATTCCGCACTTTTTCTGCAGAAAATCTGCATAGTTACTGATAAAATATAGCACTTTCGCAGGCGTTCGTCAAGAACTGCCTGAAAAAACAAAACAAACTGCCTGAAAAACACCCCCCAAAATACTACCTGAAAACAAAACCCAAAACAAAAGCAGAAACTTCACGGAAAGGAAAAACACTATAATCCAGAACAACACAGGCTAAAAAGATAATTCCAGACTGATCTCCAGTGCATGATTCACTTTGTCCAGAATGCTCTGATCCAGGTGGCAGACCTTGTCTTTCAGTCGCCGTTTGTCAATGGTACGAAGCTGTTCCAGCAGGATTACGGAGTCTTTTTCGATTCCATAGGCGGAAGCATCGATTTCGATATGTGTCGGCAGTTTTGCCTTGTTCATTTTTGATGTAATTGCTGCACAGATCACTGTCGGACTGTGCTTATTGCCCACATCATTCTGTATGATCAGAACCGGACGGATACCGCCCTGTTCACTTCCTACTACCGGTCTTAAATCTGCATAAAAAATATCGCCTCTTCTAATTACCACACAATTCACACTCCGATTCTCATTCCGGCTGCTGCCGTATTCTAGAATTAGTATTTCCAGGTTTTTCTTCGGTATACATGTGTCATGTGCAGTGTATCAGGATTTAATCAAAAAAAGTCAGTTCTCCGCATTCCTTCCCGTCTTTTACATAGACTCTCGGTACGCGCTTGCTGATCTCACAGGCAAATTCATAGGAAAAACGTCCGGAAAGATCTCCGAATTCTTCCATCGCAATGATTTCCTCTCCATCCCGTCCGATCAGTGTTACCTCATCTCCGGCTTTTGCCTCCGGAATATCAGTCACATCCACCATAAACTGGTCCATACAGACTCTTCCGAGAATTCCGGCACGTTTTCCATGGATCAGAACCCATCCTTTATTGGAAAGCTGTCTCGGATAACCATCCGCATATCCGGCAGGAATTGTGGCAATTCTTGTCGTTTTTTCTGTTACATAAGTTCCGCCGTAACTGACAGCACTTCCTGCAGCTACCTCTTTGATATAGGTAATATGGCTTTTCAGTTCCATTGCAGGTTCCAGACAGATAATATCCCGTTCCACCTCACCGGAAGGATAAATTCCGTAAATCGTGATGCCCGCACGTACAACGTTCAGATTGGCTTCCGGTACACGGATAATTCCGGCACTGTTGGAGCAATGGCGGATCGGAATTTTTACCCCGTTCTTTTCAAGCATATCTGCGAATTTCAGATAACGTTCCAGCTGAACCATTGCAGGAGTTCTGTCATATTCATCTGCTCTTGCAAAATGGGTGAACATTCCCTCAATCTGCAGATTTGGAAGACTGGAAATTTGTTTGATCACATCGATGCTTTCCGGTCTGTCTGCAAAACCGATTCTGGTCATTCCGGTATCCAGCGCCAGATGTATATGTATGATTTTTCCCTGACGGACAGCTTCAGCGGATAAGCCTTCTGCCATTTCCAGAGTGCAGACGGCCGGGCGGATCTCTTCTTTTACCAGATCTTCAAAGCATTCTTCAAAAACAATTCCGAGAATCAGGATCGGCTTGCGGATTCCGGCATGACGAAGCTGCAAAGCCTCCTCACAGGTAGCTGTGGCAAATCCCCAGATATAATCATAGTTTTCTACCAGATGAGCGATTGCCACTGCTCCGTGTCCATAACCGTCTGCCTTGATCACGGCAATCATCTGTGTTCCTTTGGCAAGGTTGTTTTTCATTTCCTGAAAATTATGTGCAATGGCATCCAGAGAAACCACTGCTTTCAGTCTGCTGTATTTTTTCATAATCATCCTCCAACGTATCACTGAAATCGTTTCTGTTTTCATATATCACGCAGATACCATTCCTTCTGTATGAATACACCTTATTTTACTCTTTTATCTGATTTTTGCAAGAACGGATGGCAGCATACGGATCAAATCCCGTGCTTTCATCCCGCGTGTTCCGGTTTCTTCAGCTGCCTGATCGCCGCTTTTTGCATGGAGATAAACTCCAAGCGCAGCGCACAGTCCCGGATCCGGTGCGTTTTCCTTTTTCTGCAGATACATGCATGCGACCGCTGCAAGGATACCGGAAAGTACATCCCCGCTTCCTGCAGTTGCCATTCCGGGATTTCCTGCAAGATTCAGATACAGGTGACCATTTTTGTCTGCAACAACTGTACAGGCATCTTTCAGAACGCATACGGCATCTGTCCCGGTTGCATATTCTTCTGCTGTTTCCGCCATGCGGCACTGAATCTGGTCAATGCTTTTTCCGGTCAGCCGGCTCATTTCCCCAAGGTGAGGGGTCACTGTCACACGTTCCGAAAGCCAGGCATTCCATGCCGGATGCATTGCCAGAAGATTCAGACCGTCCGCATCCAGAATCACCGGTTTTTGCGCAAGAGAAGCGTTTTTCAGAAACCACTCCGCACGTTCCCGGCTTTTTCCGGAAATACCAAGTCCCGGTCCGATTACAAGAACATCACACCAGTCAAGAGATTTCCGGTTGGCTTCTTCGGTAAATGCACAGGTGACCATAGCTTCCGGCAGCAGGATCTGAAGAGGAACCCGATTGGCCTCCTCTGTCTGGATCTTCACCATGCCGGCTCCTCCCGCCAGTGCTGCCGATGCGCACAGATAAGCTGCGCCGCACATGCCTTCCGTCCCGGCCACCACCAGAACCTTTCCAAAGGTTCCTTTATTGCCATATACGACCCGTTCCGGCAAAAGCCCAAGATCCGACTGTTCCAGATGCCAGGTACGGTCCTGCGGCTGATCTGCCCCGTAGATGCCGATATCTGCCACAACGATACGGCCTGCATACATTCGTCCCGGATAAAAACAGAGTCCTCGTTTGCGGAACGCAAAAGTCACTGTGAGATCTGCATGAAATGCAATGCCGAGTTCCTTTCCTGTATCTCCATCCACGCCTGAAGGAATATCCACTGCTACTTTCCATGCATCTGTTTCATTCATCCGCATAATCAGTTCTCTGTAAGCACCCTCTACAGGTCTTGCAAGTCCTACTCCGAAAAGGGCATCTACTATAGTAGTATATTCAGCCCATTCCACATTATGCACGACAGGCACCCCATAGTTGGATGCAATGCGGTACTGATTCCTGGTTTCCTCTGTCATACGATTCTCAGATCCTGCCACAAAAAACGAGGTGTCGACTCCCTCCAGATACAGAAGCCGCGCTATGGCAATTCCGTCACCGCCATTATTACCGCTTCCGCATACGACCAGCACCTTCTCCTTTTTATATTCCTCACTTGTACCATAAATCTTTTGAAAATGTTTTTTTATTTCTTCAGCTGTTTTTAATGCAGCCCGTTCCATCAGAACACAGGACGGAATTCCCATTTGATAAATCGCTGCATTATCCAGTTCCTTCATTCTTTTACAGGTAACGATTTCCTTCATAACGATTCTCCGATTATTCTTCAATACACTCTGGAACGTAACAGGAAAATGCGTGGCACTCTCCCGGGAAATAACAAAAAGCCGCCTCCGGGTCCGCTGAAAAATCCCCGGTCTATAGCGGCTCTTTTCATAATGCTTTATTTTTCCACATGCTCCTGGCGATACTGACTCAGATTATAAGACAGTGTCATCAGACTTTCGGAAAGATGGACATTCTCAACGATTACATCATCCGGCGTATCCAGATCTACATGGGCGAAATTCCAGATGGCCTTCACTCCGTTCTCGATCAGAATATTTGCCATCTCTTTTGCCCTGTTTTTCGGTAAAGTCAGGATTGCAATCTCCACAAGGTTTTCACGAAGAAAAAGAGGAAGGTCACTCAACATCTGAATTTCAATTCCGCGGACAGCCATTCCTTCCAGCACAGGATTAACATCAAAAATGCCTACCAGTTTAAATCCCCGTTTCTCAAAATCCACATAATTGGCAAGTGCCTGGCCAAGATTACCGGCTCCGAGAATGATCATTGGATGCTGGACATCCAGTCCAAGAATCTTCCCGATCTCCGTATAAAGAAATTTGACATTATATCCGTAGCCCTGCTGTCCAAAGCCCCCGAAATTATTCAGATCCTGACGGATCTGCGAAGCAGTGACTTTCATTTTTTTGCTCAGGTCATTGGAAGAAATTCTCTCCACATTTTCCTCCAGTAATTCCCCCAGATATCGATAATAACGCGGCAGGCGTTTAATAACAGCTTTTGAAATTTCTTTTGCGTCCACAAAGAACCCCTCCTTATCATACTATGTCAATTATAACGAATTGACATTTTATTGTCAATTAAAGTTGTAACATATTACCAAAAAAATATTGTTTACAGGCAATTTCCGGGGCTCCTTTCCGGATTTTTTCCTTTACAAAATCCGGAATTACGATATAATGAATTTTGAATGTATTTTATTTCTTATATTGCGACAAACTCAGACATCTTTTGGAGGAATTCATATGATTTTATCATGTCAGAACATTTGCAAATCCTTTGGTGAAAAAGTGATTCTCCATGACGCATCTTTTCATATAGAAGAACGGGAAAAAGCCGCACTGATCGGCAATAACGGCGCAGGCAAGACGACTTTGCTGCGTATTATCATGCAGGAGATTTCTACGGATTCCGGTACTGTTGTCATTTCCCGTGACAAGAATATCGGTTATCTTGCCCAGTATCAGGATATCCATGGTCATCATACCATTTATGAAGAGCTTCTTACGACCAAACAGCATATCATTGATATGGAAACCCGGATGCGGTCGATTGAGCAGGAAATGAAGCATACCTCCGGGGAACAGCTGGAAACGCTTATGAACACTTATACCCGCCTCACTCATGAATTTGAACTCCAGAACGGCTATGCGTACAAGAGTGAACTGACCGGAGTCCTGAAAGGACTTGGGTTTGGAGAAGAGGATTTTGACAAGCAGATCGAAACACTTTCCGGCGGTCAGAAAACACGTGTTGCACTTGGCAAGCTGCTGATTTCCAAACCGGATATCCTTCTTCTGGATGAGCCGACCAACCATCTGGATATGGAGAGTATTACCTGGCTGGAGACGTATCTGCTGAATTATCCGGGTGCGGTCTTCATTGTTTCTCATGACCGTTATTTCCTTGATAAAGTGGTGACAAAAATCGTGGAGATTGAAGCCGGGGAAGTCCGTTCCTATACAGGTAATTATTCCGCCTACGCGCTGAAAAAAGCACAGCTTCGCGATGCGCAGTACAAGGCTTACCTCAATCAGCAGCGTGAGATCAAACATCAGGAAGCTGTGATTGCAAAACTGAAATCTTTTAACCGGGAAAAGTCCATCAAACGGGCAGAAAGCCGGGAAAAAATGCTGGGTAAAATCCAGCGTCTGGATAAACCGGTGGAAATTCAGGATCAGATGCGTCTTTCTCTGGAACCCCGGTTTGTCAGCGGAAATGATGTACTGACCGTGGAGGAGCTTTCCAAGAGTTTTCCGGGACAACTTCTGTTTCAGAATATTTCCTTTGAAATCAAACGTGGGGAACGGGTAGCACTCATTGGCAGCAACGGCACAGGAAAAACAACGATGCTGAAGATTATCAACGGAATTCTTTCCGCTGATACCGGAAAATTTACCCTTGGTTCCAAGGTACAGATCGGATATTATGATCAGGAGCATCACGTTCTTCATATGGACAAGACAATCTTTCAGGAAATTTCTGATACGTATCCGACTCTTACAGAGACGGAAATCCGCAACATGCTTGCTGCTTTTCTTTTTACAGGGGACGATGTTTTTAAGGAAATATCTGCTCTCTCCGGTGGAGAAAGAGGACGTGTTTCCCTTGCAAAACTGATGCTTTCGGAAGCCAATTTTCTGATTCTCGATGAGCCGACCAACCATCTGGACATTGCTTCCAAGGAAATTCTGGAAGAAGCCCTGAACAGCTATACAGGAACGGTATTCTATGTTTCTCATGACCGTTATTTTATCAATCAGACGGCAACCAGAATTCTGGATCTGACGAATCAGAAGATTGTGAATTATATCGGTGATTATGATTATTATCTCGAGAAACGGGAAGAACTGACAGAAAAGTATGCTCCTGCTGCTGAAGAAGAGATTAACGAGGCATCTCCGACATCCGACAATAAGATTTCCTGGCAGCAGCAAAAAGAAGAACAGGCGCAGAAACGTAAACGGGAAAATGAACTGAAAAAAACGGAGAAACGTATCGAAGAGCTTGAAAATCGAGATAAAGAAATCGACGAAACACTTGTGCTTCCGGATGTTTGCACAAATGTAGCGAAATGTACCGCTCTCAGCCGCGAAAAAGAAGCAATCGCAGAAGAACTGGAAGAACTTTATGAGAAGTGGGAAACGCTTGCATAATGGTATAGATTTATAACGGCATATATTTTAAAACCGCAGAATTCCCCAAAAGGGAACCTGCGGTTTTTTATGGAGTGTATCAATAAATTTGGATACACGCAATGTGAAAGCCCAACGAAACGGGCAGAAAAAAACAATTTCATCAGATAGGGTTCTGCGTATCTCACGACGGTACAAGATGTCCGGCACTCGAATCTCGGCAGCTGATTTTTTACATAATAGAATCCAGAGTTTCTCTGACAGCAAGAATGAAATCTCTGCTGTTCAGTACTGTCGGGTTCTCCAGAGCCGTAATTAAAGCCAGATCTTTTGTCATTTTTCCGGATTCGATCGTTTTTAAGGTTGCTTTTTCCAGAGAATCCGCAAAAGCAGCCAGTTTCTGGTTACCGTCAAGTTCTCCGCGTTTGCGAAGAGCACCTGTCCAAGCAAAAATAGTGGCTACGGAGTTGGTGGAGGTTTCTTTTCCTTCCAGATGACGGTAATAATGTCTCTGTACGGTTCCGTGAGCAGCCTCATACTCATAATATCCATGAGGAGAAACCAGTACAGAAGTCATCATAGCCAGAGAACCGAATGCCGAAGATACCATATCGCTCATGACATCTCCGTCATAATTCTTGCAGGCCCAGATAAAACCGCCTTCCGCTTTCATGACACGGGCTACAATATCATCGATCAGACTGTAAAAATAGGTCAGCCCTGCCGCCTCAAATTTATCTTTAAATTCAGATTCAAAAATCTGTTGGAAAATTTCTTTAAACTTACCGTCATAGGTTTTGGAAATGGTATCTTTGGCGCCAAACCATACATCCTGTTTGGTATCAAGCGCGTAATTAAAGCAGCTTCTTGCAAAGCTTTCAATGGATGATTCCATGTTGTGCATGCCCATTGCAACACCAGGTGTTTTAAATTCCTGCACCAGAGAGCGCTTTTCTTCTCCATCGTTACTTGTATATACCAGTTCGACTTTTCCAGGCTTATCAATATAAAATTCCGTATTTTTGTAAATATCACCATATGCGTGGCGGGCCAGGGTAATCGGCTTTTTCCAGTTTCGGACACACGGTTCAATGCCCTTTACAATAATCGGTGCACGGAAGACAGTTCCATCCAGAATCGCCCGAATTGTTCCATTGGGACTTTTATACATTTTTTTCAGATCATACTCTTCCATTCTGGCTTTGTTTGGAGTGATTGTAGCGCATTTTACTGCTACACCGTATTTTTTGGTTGCTTCTGCTGCATCTATGGTCACCTGATCATCAGTCTCATTACGATGTTTCAGCCCAAGATCATAGTATTCGGTATTCAGGTCAATATAGGGGAGCAAAAGCTCATCTTTGATCATTTGCCAGAGAATTCTGGTCATCTCGTCGCCATCCATTTCAACTAATGGGGTCTGCATTTTGATTTTTTCCATAATGTCCTCCTCTGCTGCATTTCATCCAACCATCCATAATCAACACTTATTTTATCCAAAATACATCAAATCGTCAATACTTTTATATGTTAACGCATCACTTTCATCAAAATGTCCGAAAAATCACAGAGATAAGAACCTTTTACAGTTAAATTTTCCCCAACCCTGTTGATTTCTTGACAATCCCATGTCATCAGCACTATCCTTTAACATCATTTTGATCTCCATGTTTGTCAGATCTTGATTTTTTTCCAGTTTTAATGCGATTGCACCGGAGACAAGAGGGGTAGACATGGAGGTGCCGCTTTTGGCAGAATAAAAGCGGTCCGGTCCGGGAACACAGGACATGATATGATTTCCCGGCGCAACAATATCCGGTTTGCAGATACAATCGTAGGTCGGGCCGCATCCGGAAACACCGCTGGAGCCTTCCAGCAGATCGCTGGAACCAACGGTAATGATTTTTTTGCTGCTTCCGGGGGCTGTGATACTGGATGGTTTCGGTCCGAGATTTCCTGCTGCCGCAACCACGATCAGCCCTTTGTCCCAGAGTTCTTCCACTCCGCGAATCAGGGCATCCTGATCATTTCCTGTTTTGTACGTTGTACCCACAGAAATATTGACGATACGTATATGGTACTGCTCATGATAACGCAAAATCCATCGGAACGCACGCATGACATTTTCTTTATTTCCGTTTCCGAAACGGTCCAGCACTTTTAATGCCGCAATCCTGCAGGAAGGTGCTATGCCTTTATAAAGGCCCTTTGAAGCTTTTCCATCTCCGCATAGAATTCCTGCAACATGAGTTCCATGTCCATTGTCATCATAAGGACGCGAGCGGTATGATACAAAATCACGAAAAACAATGATCCGGTTCCCAAAATCCATGTGCGGATATATTCCCGTATCCAGAATCGCTGTTGTGACACCTTTTCCCGTATATTTGTCAGTTTCCATATTGTCTCCAAATACAGGATTTATTTTAGCTTATTCTTCGATATGCGTGTTTGCGCATCGGATCTGTTGATTTTGCATAAATTTTAATAAAAAGGAAATACTGAACAGATAGAAAACAACAGGATCATCCTGATTTATGATTTTTAAAGGAGGAAGGTTAGAAAATGCTGCTGATCATACTCATTCTGGCACTTGTTATCCAAACATTTATTTTATTTTGTTGTGCCGCAGCTGGAAACGACCAGATGTCCCGGGAAATTTCCGACCAGGAACAAATAGAATTTCTGAAAGAATGGTGTAAAAATCATCAGGGACATAAGAAAATGCAATAGAACATACCTGCCCCAATACGATATCGATCAGATACGAAAAAGTCATATAAAATATCATAATAGGAGATATTTTATATGACTTTTTCGAAACCTTATCTGATTATACCAATATTTTCTTACTCAACGATAAATTTCAATACAGCCTGATTGGAAGTATTTCCGGCAGAGTCGATTACATAATAGGTACATTCATAGGTACCCGGTGTCAGTGTATCCAGTGAACCGGTAATCTGAATCTTTGTCCAGAGATCGTAAACATTGTCTGTATCATCTGTAATCTCTTTTACATAGCTGAGACGGTCTACAGAAGTTCCGGCCGGAACTGTTACCACATAATCTGTCAGATATATACGAGGATTCTGCGCCGGCATCGCAGCGGCTGCAGCTTCCTGCTCTGTGCGTGCCTGTTCTGCTTCGGAAGAGGTATCTGTACCCATGTCAGCAGAGGTCGGCTCTTCTACGGTATCAGAAGCGGAATCTCCGTTCTGTTCTTCATCCGAAGAATTACTTACATCCTGTTCTTCTGTATCTGCTCCTTCTGTATTAGAATCTGTCTCTTCTGATTCATTTGCCGCAGCTTCTTCCTGTTCATTCCCTGCAGTTTGTTCTGCCGGATAAGTCTGCTTTACCTTGGTAATATTATTAGAGTTATCCTTTGCTACATAAACGATACAAACTTCATCTTTATCCACTGCATAAACAGATTCTACGGTAAGAGAATCTGTTACATCCCCGTCTTTTTCATCAAAAGCGATTACATTTTCCAGTAGTTCGGAATCTTTCATACCCTCATGGTACACGAGACTTGTATTGTTACAGGTTACTTCCGGACCGGTTCTGTCTCCATTCAGGCGGAACCATCCAACAAGTGCGATTAATCCCACACAAACAACAGCCATAAACACAGCAAATTTTTTTGACATAGTATTTACTCCTTACCTTCCTGTCCATACTGTCCATATCGACCATACTTGCCGTATTTTCCATAGTATTTTCCATATCCCTGTTTAGCAAGGTCAACTTTGTTCAGAATTACACCAAGAATCGGGCAGGCACATCTTGCAAGCTGTTCTTTGACTTCCTGTGCAAAGCGATAGCTGATGACACCGGATTCCATAACCATAATAGAACCATCACACTGATCTGCAATAACAGCACTGTCAATGACGCTTCCAAGAGGCGGTGTGTCAATGATAATATAGTCGTATACATCTCTTACTACTTTCAGAAGGTTTTTGAAATATTTCCCTCCAAGAAGTTCTGCAGGGTTTGGAGGAACAATTCCTGCGTAAATAATATGAAACCTCGGAATATTGGTTGCATAAATCACATTTTCCAGAGATGCCTGCTGAGAAAGATAATGGGAAAGCCCCTTAATTTCTCCATCAACTTCTGTTCTTCCAACAAGAACAGATTTACGAAGATCTGCATCTACGAGAAGCACACGTTTGCCTGATTCAGCAAGAGAAACAGAAAGGTTAAAGGAAACATTACTCTTACCTTCATTAGGGGTACAGCTTGTAATTGCAATAACCTTTTTATCTTCCCCACAGAACAGAAGATTCTGACGAAGCGATTTGTAGGATTCATCAACACTGTAATTTAATTTTGGACGAGCAACTGTAATCTGTTTCATCTTTTCTTTCTCCCTTTATTCTTTTTCTGTTTCTTGGATTTTTTCTCCATTTCCATAAGAGGAATGGTTCCAAGAACACTTAACTGCAAGTATTTTTCTACATCTTCCTGAGACTTAATGGTATCATTCGTCAGGTATACGATCAGAATAATTGCCGTTGCAAGAATCACACCCAGCAGTCCTCCGATTATACCGTTCTTAGAAAGACTCGGACTCGCTTTTTCATTAGGGATATTTGCAGTTTCAACAACATTAACCGCATCAATATTCATAACATTCTGAATATGGTTGGCAGCCACATCACGGACAGCATTTGCAATCTGACATGCCTGATAAGGATCTTCATCCGTTACGGTAATTGACAGAATACGGGTATCAGAACTTGTTCCCACGGAAATCTTATTCAAAAGTTCTTTGTCTGTCATATCGAGATTAAGCTGAGCAATCACACCTTCTGTAACAGTACGGCTTGTGATCAGTTCCGCATAGTCCTTGGTCAGTGACAAACTGGTTTGCATATCCGAACTTGTCAGAGTGTTATTATCCTGTTTGCTTAACACATACATTTTAGTTGTTGATTCATACTGCGGAGTAATAAACAGCATCGTAACAACGATAAATACCAGTGCTGCCGTAATACCTGACAAGATGATTATCCACAGTTTACTGAGAATCACCCCAGCTATTTCCATTAAATCAATTTCCATTTCATCGTTTTTCGTGGTGTGCTGATTTTCCATTTTTATCCTTCCATCCCTTATTTTTTAATGATTCTCTCCGGGTTATGTATAAAAATCTGTTCTGCATAATCTTCTCCCATTTTTTTGGCAACCCGATTATATGCATCCTTCAGCTTCGGTACCCGATAAGAACTTCCGTGACCGTCAGTTCCCACGAAGTGAAGCAGATCTTCTTTCATCAGTTTCGAGCAGAAACGCTTTGTTCCAAATCCTTCTTTGCCCACAATGCTCTCGGCATTTACCTGTACTCTGGCACCCATTTCCACCATCTCTTCAATGAAATTCAGATCTCCCCGAACCTTAGGATAGCGTTCGATGTGTGCAATAATGGGTTTATAGCCATTAGAAATCAGAGAATACAGGGTTTTGCGGACCTGCGTCTGATCAGATGAACCAGAAAATTCCACAAGTACATATCTGGAACCTGCCATGGTAAGAACCTGCTTTGACCGGAGCATCTCCACCATGTTTCCATTTACATGGAATTCACATCCCAGATACAGGTCTATTCCATCACCTCCGATATCTGATGCTTTCGCTCTCAACGCTTCGAACTGCTGCTGAACCTTTTCCAGAGGTGTCTCAAACATCCCTTTACGAAAATGCGGAGTGATAATAATATGACGCACTCCCTCTGCATATTCGATCTTAAGCATCTTCAAAGCTTCTTCCATATTATCCGCACCGTCATCCACATGGGGGACAATGTGACAGTGCATGTCATATAAACCTTTCATAAAATCCTTTCTTCTCTCTTATTGCATTAATTCCATATCATCAGGCTAACTTCCATTATGTAACCCGATACAAACACAATTATTATATCTTATTCTCTCATCATACACAAGATATTTTTTCGCCTATTTTCAACAAATACAAAACTATTAGCAGCTATCCATAAAATGAACAGCTGCTAATTCTTACTGGAGACTGATCTCCTCACCGTTTCTCACTTTGCTCATAAGATCTTTTGCTTTGTCAACAGTGGAATAATCTGGAATCATGACATATGCATTCTGACTCATGGAATATGGTTTTTGTGTGTCACCGGTACCATTTACGCTGTAGCTAACGATGTTCCAGCTGCCGCCTTCATTCAGCTGTTTTCTTACAAGGGATGCGATGAGATCATACGGAACATTCGTTTCGAAGCTTCCCTCCATTCCACTCAGAACAGAAGTATAATTCTTTAAAAGCTCCGGAGAAAGAGCTTTGTTGATAACAGCTTCTATCACGGCCATTTGATTTCTTCCTCTCTGACGGTCGCCTTCACTGAATGCATAACGTTCCCTGGCAAATGCAAGAGCCTGTTCCCCATTCATATAGTTCTCACCCTGGTTAAAATGATATGCTCCTGTAGTGAAATCATAATCGGAATTTACTGTAACTCCGCCCAGAGCATCAATAATATTAATGAATCCTGCAAAATTCAGTCGGAAATAATAATTTATATCCTCCTCATAAAGCATACCCAGGGTATCCATACAAACATTAATACCGTAGATGCCTGCATGCGTCAGTTTATCAGGAGCACCATTAGAAATAGAAAGCGGTACAAAATAATCTCTCGGTGTTGACACCAGAAGGACCTGTCTGGTTTTTGTGTTAATAGTGGCAATGATATTTACATCACTTCGGCTCTTGGCTGTCATAGCACCTCTTGTATCGATTCCGCTAATAAAAAGTGTAAGTACCATCTCATCCGTATTTGTATTACCATCGGGATTCACAACTAACTGCGGTTCCGTACGCTCAATCACAGTTTCTACATGTTTTGTGGTAATTTCACGGAGCATAGAAGAGAATTTACTGTAACCATCCATCTCATCTATCACATCCAGGTAAGCCTGATTCAGGATGATTGCTTCAACTTTTTTCCGCATAATTGCATCTGCCAGATCAGTAAGTGAAGCATATTCTACTGTCCGGATCGTTGTTCCCAATTCAGAATCCAACTGGTTCACGGTATTATCCGTACTCTCTCTGTCCAGATCAGAAAGAATACCAAAGCTATAGTCTACTGCAGCATTAATAGAATCCGCGGCATCCTCATTCAATACATATACCCCAATCTGTGCCACTTCTGTATTTACGCCGGTAATATTATCAATCGTATTCACCGTTCTATAGATGTAAAGACTTCCAAGAGCCATAACAGCAACTGTCACAAGCATTAAAAGAATTCCAATGATGAATGGAATTATATATCTTAATTTGCGCACCAGAAGATAAACAACCAAAACCATCAGAACCAGTATCCCACAAATAATTGTCAGATACTTGGCTGGAACTAATTTCGTGTAAATCAGCAATGCAGCAAAAGCAAAAACAATCACAAAAAAGACAGCTGAAATAATCTTTCCCGGAAGCCGATCCATTTTTCTACTCATTACAATATTCATCCTCCTATGTATTTTATGGAAATTTCCGTTTGAAATAATCACAAAGTATCTTTTTTATTTTATACTTTCCAGTATGAAAAATCAAGTCATTATACAGAACTTTGATGACATTCCCGGTAACCTTCATACTATTTACACGTTATAAAATTCCTTATACCACTCGGCAAACCGTCTCAATCCGTCCCTCAGGCTTGTGCCTGGTTTGAAGCCATAGTCTCTCTCAAGTGCACTTGTGTCTGCATAGGTTACCGGCACATCACCAGGCTGCATCGGAACAAGCTCCTTGTGAGCCTCGAAGTCATAATCTTCTGGCAGAACCTTTGCTCTCACAAGTTCCTCCTGCAAAATCTGAACGAAGTCCAGCAGGTTTTCCGGATTATTGTTACCGATGTTATACACGGCGTATGGTGGAATCGGCAGGCCGTCCTCTCCGGTTACTTTTTCAGGCGCACCCTGCATCACACGTTTCACACCCTCTACGATATCATCCACGTAGGTGAAGTCACGTTTACAGTTACCATAATTAAAAATCTGAATCTTCTCACCTCTCATCAGCTTATTGGTGAAACCAAAATAGGCCATGTCAGTACGTCCTGCAGGTCCATAAACAGTGAAGAAACGAAGGCCGGTGGACGGAATATTGTAAAGCTTACTATATGCGTGAGCCATCAGCTCATTGGATTTCTTGGTTGCAGCATAGAGTGATACCGGATTATCTACCTTATCGTCTGTGCTGTAAGGAACTTTTTTGTTACTTCCATAGACAGATGAACTGGAGGCATAGACCAGATGCTCTACTCCGACAGCGCCTCCATCATAAGAATGGCGGCATGCTTCCAGAATATTATAGAAACCAATCAGATTCGACTGAATATAAGTATCTGGATTGGTAATAGAATACCGCACACCTGCCTGTGCTGCCAGGTTAACCACAACAGCCGGCTTATATGTCTGGAAAACATCCTGAATCAAATACGAATCAGCGATGTCTCCTTTGATAAAAGTCCAGGAAGAATCAGGATGCTTTTCCGATTCCTTTTTAATCTGCTCCAGTCTCCATTCCTTCATTTCAACCGGATTATAATCGGACATGATATCGATACCCACAACATGGATTGCCTCCACGGTACGGAGCAATTCCAAAACCAGATTATTTCCGATAAACCCAGCAGCACCGGTGACCAGTACTGTTTTTCCTGTTAAGTCAATTTTCTGCATCTGATGATCCCCCTCTCTCAGTCTCTTCTGAACACATCGCGTGTGTACACCTTATCGTTCACATCGTCCAAGCAAGCATCATAGCGATTTGCAATAATGGCCTGAGAAACAGCCTTAAACTCATTCAGATCACCAATGATGCGGCTGCCATAGAAGGTGGATCCTGCTGGCAGGGTCGGCTCATAAATCACAACCGTTGCGCCCTTAGCCTTGATTCTCTTCATGACGCCCTGGATGGAACTCTGACGGAAGTTATCGGAGTTACTCTTCATGGTCAGACGGTACACACCGATGACAACTTCCTTTTCCTTTGCCGCATCCCAAGTACTATTTGCTTCATAGGCTCCAGCCATCTCAAGCACACGATCTGCGATGAAATCCTTTCTGGTTCTGTTACTTTCCACGATAGCAGACATCATATTCTGAGGAACGGATTCAAAATTGGCAAGAAGCTGTTTGGTATCCTTAGGCAGACAGTATCCGCCATAACCGAAGGAAGGGTTGTTGTAGTGTGTGCCGATACGTGGATCCAGGCAAACACCATTAATGATCTCAGCCGTATTCAGTCCCTTGGACTCTGCATAAGTATCAAGCTCATTAAAATAGGAAACACGAAGGGCAAGATAAGTATTGGCAAAGAGCTTCACTGCCTCTGCCTCGGTAAAGCCCATAAACAGCGTATCAATATTCTCCTTAATGGCCCCCTGCTGGAGAAGAGTGGCAAATGTATGTGCAGCTTCAGCAGACTCCTCATCACAGGACACGATGATACGAGAAGGGTACAGATTATCATACAGAGCCTTGGATTCACGCAGGAATTCCGGGCTGAAGATAATATTTTTTGTGTTATACTTTTCTCTTACCGATGCGGTATAGCCCACCGGAATGGTGGACTTGATGATCATCATGGCTTCCGGATTTGTCTTTAATACCAGTTCAATGACAGCCTCCACAGCAGAAGTATCAAAGAAGTTCTTCTTGCTGTCATAGTTGGTCGGAGCTGCAATGATAACAAAGTCAGCATCCGCATAAGCGGACGCAGCATCCAGAGTTGCGGTCAAATCCAGTTCCTTCTCGGCCAGATACTTTTCAATATAATCATCCTGGATCGGAGAGATATGCTTATTGATCATATCGACCTTCTCAGGAACAATATCCACAGCAACCACATGGTTGTGCTGTGCTAAAAGTGTGGCTAATGAGAGGCCAACGTAACCGGTACCGGCCACAGCGATATTGTAGGATTTATCAACAGTTGTGTGGGCAGTAGTTGTTTCCTCCGCCACATCGGCAGCACCGGCTTCTGTATCAGTATCATCTACAAACATATCAACAACTTCAAAACCAAGAGTTTCACCCAGCATCTGCATCTGCTCCACTGTCGGTACATAGTCCTTATTTTCAATGCGACCGATCATGGCCCGGTTAATCCCTGTAGCATCTGCAAGCTGTGCCTGGGTAAGTCCTTTCTCCTTTCGGAGAGCGTGGATTGTCTCCACGATTTTATCAATAGACAGTTTTTTCATTTCTAATTACTCCTAACCACTCTATAATTCCGTTTTAAGCAGAATTATTTTTTCTATTCATGTATTTCTTAGCATCATTTCAACTCGTTCATTGTACGACAGAAGATTTACAAAGTCAATAGAATATAGGCGGATTAGCAAAATTCTTTTTTTAGCAGAATTAAAAGACCCGTCAGAGAAACTCTCATTCTCCAGCGGGTCAATTCTTATACTCCGTTTTCTATCCCTCACACACCCAGTCCTATTTTTTCTTCCCCCGAAGTATCTCTTTCACTTTCTCCGATACCTCAATCAGACCAAATCGATAGAATATCGGGTAAATATATGAGACACCGCGTAAATCCCCCAGGGCTTTCGGACGATCTACAATTCCCGCACCAACGCTATTCTCATACGCTTTCAAAACAGTGGGCATGGTAAGTGATTTTTTGCATGGTCTGCCAATTTTCATGTTAATCTAATTTGCCTTCTTTCTGTGTAGGGAATTCTGTGTTGATTATTATTTTCATGTCAATCTAATTCAGAAGTTGAAGAAAACAGGCAGCAGTTTCCTACTGCCCTGAATTTCACACTGTAATCCCGACTCCAACCTGTCAATTCTGTTCCTCATCCAACATCTTCTTCCAAAGCTGATCCCTAATCTCCTGATGCTCCATTAACCACTCGATCAGCTTTTGATTCACCGGAGACTTCCGATATCTCTCATCTCCGAATTTCAGCCATTCAAATCCAACGTCAAATGTATCCGCTATATCATGAAGTGTTTTGTCGGTCGCATGATTAACGTTCGTTTCTATTTTTAAGATTGCTGATGGCGAATATCCAACCTTCTCTCCAAAGTCCTTTTGGATCAGCTCTTTCTCTTTTCGCAGTTCACGCACCCTTTCACCTATTGAGCGGTAATCTATTTCTTCTGGAACAAAATTGCAATAAGCTTCTATATGATCCGGATCATCGAACACTCGCTTATCCACACTACAGGACTCACACATTCTCTGGATGATCTCATCTGTAATCTCCCGTTCCCCCGTATCACACCGTCTGATTTTCGCAGCGGAACATCCCAGCTTGTCCCCCATCGCTTTCTGGGATAAGCCTAAATATTCTCTAATCTTTTTAAATATTTCACCTTTGTTTTTCATAATTTTTACCAAATATTTATTTTCTTATTGACACGGAAACTGCTTTATGATAACTTTTCTCCCTGTCGCTATTTCATACATGTTTGCATCTTTTACTGTTAAATGCAGAGGTATTTACAATGCCACCTAATAATACAAGCCTATTGATAGTTTTTTACTATACTTCCTTGCAAATAGGAAATCTTATTGAAAAAAACAAACAGTATTTAGAGAGGACTAAACATGAAAGATAGCCTCAATTCAATCAAAAGACAGATCAAAAATACAAGGAGAAAACCAATGGAATTCATAAATGACATGTTAGGACTAAAAGTATCAATTAAAGATGCATCTACTTACTCAAAAATCTCTGAAAAAGACTACTTTCAAATGCTCAAAGAAGGCTACTTTCCAATACTAGAGGAATATCTTCGAGAGATACCAGAGAAAGATGATGAAAAATATGAAAACTTTAGAAACAAAAAAATCATTCCTCTTTCATATCTTCCTGAAGAAGCAAATGCCAAATATCTAAATCATTATCTTGCTAATGACGACATCGTCGATATTGATTTTTTAGCCTATAGAGCCAAGTATTCTAGAAAAGCAGAGAAGAAGCTAATTCGAGAACTAAATGCAATCAAAGACTTAATTCTCAAAACAGATCCCAAATACAATGAAGAACCTCTAGAGATTACTAAGCAACTTTTAAACGAATATGGTCTTACCAAATCCAGACTCTATGATTATAAGAAAACATTAAGTGGCATACCTGGCTTCACAAAACTTCTAAAGATAAATGAAGTCAACTACAAAAAAAATATTTGTGCCTATGCCAGAGATCTTATATTCGAACGAGCTTTTAGAAAGGAAACCCCAACTAGAAATAGCATTCTTCAGGATTTACAGAAGATAAAAGAGGATAATCCTAACATCTGCGCAGACTGTCCTCACAACAAAGACTCCTTCATGCACTATTTTGCCAAAAATGACATAAACGCCATAATGAGCAGTTTTGTGCTTACTGAATGTTCAAGATGCAAAAACGATGGTCTTGTCATTCCACAAAGCGAATCTACAATTACAAGATTGATCAATAATGAGGGAGAACAAGCAATGTATCTAGCTAAAACTGATAAAAACAGGTTCATGGTCCGATATGGATCCAAAATACTAAGAGATCATTGTATGCAAGTAAACGAAGTAGTTTGTGCAGATCACAGCATGCTTTCAACCCTTGTAAAAGTATATAACAGAGGGAAAGGCTGCTATGAACTCGTACGTCCTTGGGTAACGATGCTTGTAGATTCATGCTCCGGTGCAATAGTAGGATCCGTTATATCACTCTCACCAAACAAATATACGATTATGGAGTGTATCTGCCGTGCTATGGCTATAAAGCCTAACTCCCCTTTCCATGGCTCTTTTGCTGTCCTTTATGCCGATAATGGTGCTGATTATTTATCCGATTTCGTAACAGGAAAAAGAAAAGAGGTTCATCTGAATGAAGTCCTTGTTGATAACCCACTGTTGTCTCTTATCCAAACTAAGGTACGTCACGCCAAACGAAGATCCCCAAATTCAAAGCCCATAGAAAGAACATTTGGCATACTAAAAAAGAAATACCTATCTTGCATTCCAGGCTATATCGGGAACAAAAAGGGGAAGCGTGCTGCATATTTAAAGAGAAAGGATGTCATGGAACGCTATATCAAAAGTGGATCAATCTGGGATTATGAGAAGTTTGTACAATACTGGTTTGACTATATTGTACCTAGCTATAACACAACCCCTGGAAAAGATGGTTTGTCACCAGTGGAACGTTATATGAACTCTCCACGATATAATGGAATTACACCTTCTTGGACTACTATGAGCTATTTTCTAAGTGAAAAACAAAAATGCAAGGTCACTACACAGGGAATACGTTATAATAATACATTATATGACTGTCCAGAATTAAAGCAATTCATATCAAAACGTAATAAGAAATGGGTACGAGTATATGACTTTGATCCACCTATGAGTGACTCTATTATCCTTTTATATAATAACATTGAAACCAAGGAAACCCGTTATATTGGTGTCGCCTACAAGAAAGTCCATACCCAAGAGAACAACACCAAATCATTAGCAATCAAATATGAGATGGCTATACAGAACTGGCAGTTCAAACAACTAAATGACACAATCGCCGCTGTCAGATATCTCTCTGAATTGAACAAGTTTACTACTGGTACTTATATAGATTATGACACCTACACAAAGACTGTTATGGCTTCTTACTATTCAAATGTCGTTAATGAGTCGACACCTGAAGCCGTACCAATTGGCAACAGTGCTACATTGGAAATAGTAATAAAAGCCCAAGAGGAGCAAATGAAACACATTCATAATACATATGAAGTAATGAAGAAGAAAGAAAACATTACTTCAGTGATTAATCTCTTGAAAGAATATAGTAAAAGAAAGCAACAATCAGCTTAAAAGTAACCGCTTAAATATCGGTCGGTTCGACAAATTGTCATTCGTCAAAATAATTAAGCCACACACATGGACCTGTGTATGGCTCTGTAGGGGTGTTATCCCAGTTGATTATCTAAAACTGCTTTTCTTACAGTATCCGCATCAATGATGTCCTGGTTCTGACTGACACCGATCATCAGGCTGCGTCTGCAGATCTTATTGATCATACGGAGAGTCCCGTTGGTCGCATTCAGGACAGCTTCCACTGTTTTCCATGACCTTTTTCCGCATTTCAATCGATGGAGATGCGTATATTCGAATCGTTTGAGTTGAAGTATGTTCCAGCATTCTGGGTACAAGTTCAAGTTAAACTCCATTTTGATACGCTCCACAAGCCCTAGTTCCTCGGAGCATATGTGGGTACAACTTTTGCGGAAGACCAGGATGCTCAGGTCTGATTTTTTCTGCATACTTGTTCAGTATTCTTTCTACATTTCCGGTTGACATAGCAGACATAATTCGTTTTTGTGATGCCGTGATCAGCAGGCCAGCTGGCAACACTCATGTCAACTGGCCTGCTTTGTCATTCTCTAATTTGATCATCCCACTCCTGAAGTAAGCATATTAATTTTCGGGCATTTCTTATGATTGCCCCAATGGACATTTTTAATGTAATAACCAACTTTTTACTACAATCAGAAATGCCCCCAGTTGTTTGAAAGCAACTGAAGCACCTTGACAATTCACATACGATTGAGCTAGTGGTATTAAAAGATGAAACTTAACCTTTAAGACTCATAATAGAAATAAAGTAAGCACTTAAATTTCAGCCGTTGAGCATAAAAATGCTCCAACTGGATTTACCCAACTGAAGCACATTGACACTCCTGCGTCCCCCAAACAATTAATGCATTAAATTCTTATGTTCTATGCACGATAACAATTACTGACAATACCAATTTTCCCGTTTTCAATGTTGCAAATGTGAGTTGGTGTGCAGTCACAAAGGCTTGCGAGTTCTTCCTGGGTCAGGCGCTTCGCTTTCCTTGCGATTTTTACACGCTTGCCAAGCAAAATGTCATCTATATTAGTGTTCTGTGCAGCAGTTTTCTGTGCATCAGTCCTCTGAGCCTTCTGTTCATCCACTGTAAGCATTTTCGTATCCACCACCGTAAGAGTATGTGGTTATTATATTGAAAACGCTTGTCTTTTGTAATTATTTGGAAGCTCACATTATGACGTGTGAGTTCAGATTTGCTCGATTATTTCTTAAGCTCGCAGATTATAATGTTAACCATTAGGCTAGATGATTGCTTTCCTTGGTGTGGACCACAATTTTGGCGCACTTTTTTCGCAGCTTTTTTGCGCGGTTACACCACATCTTCTTTTCTAGCCGCCATTATTCTTCATCTCTTTTCGCTACCCATTCAAGCCACGCGGCTGGAAAGATAATAAAGTGAAATCGCAGCTTCGGCTGCTTTTTTTATGGGAGATTATTGGGCGAAAATTGGA
The DNA here is from genome assembly GCF_052063365.1 of Blautia sp. HCP3S3_G3. Taxonomy (NCBI): domain Bacteria; kingdom Bacillati; phylum Bacillota; class Clostridia; order Lachnospirales; family Lachnospiraceae; genus Blautia; species Blautia sp. HCP3S3_G3. The sequence goes on from NZ_JBQHXR010000008.1 coordinate 82,497, forward strand.
TGACGAAAATGCTCGAAAATTGGGAGATTACTGACACTTGATTTTGCTTATCAAGCAAACAACCTCTTTGCTTATAAACCAATAAAGCAAATTCATCCCTGGATTAGTAAATAGTATACCACATTTTAGGCTGGTTTGGTAGATGGCAAGGTGACGATTTTTTTACTTCTCCACACCTTTCATGCCTTGCCTCCCACCTATCTTTTCACTGGAAATTTGCTTTTCCAGTTGAATAAAAATGAAGTGGGCAGGAAATTGGAGAACTGAAACGTTCGAACAATGGGAGATTATTGACATCTTGCCACATAATCCTGGAAGCTCATCAATCCCAAATCTCTTTGTGAATGAATATCCTTACCCTTCTCTACCGGCCATTCAATACCAATATCTGGGTCATCGAATCTTATACCAGTATCCGTCTCCTTGTCATATGCGCCGTCACATTGATACATCATCAAGGTCCCATCTTCGAGTGAAGCAAACCCATGGGCAAAACCTCTAGGAACAAATAAAGCTCTGTGGTTTTGATCACTTAACTCGTATCCTTCCCACTTTTTGAATGTCGGACTATCTGGACGTAAATCCACAATCACATCGTACACTTTTCCTTTAGGCACACTCACGAGTTTTGCTTGAGGATTGTTAGTCTGGAAATGTAATCCACGTATAACATTTTTAGCAGAAACAGAGATGAATGTCTCATTTAGAGTGAATTCAATCCCAGCTTCATTATAAATATCCTTTTCAAAAGACTTTGAGAAACCACCTCGGTTATCTCCTACTGAAAAGTACTCTATTAGATAAGCACCTTCTAATCCTAGCTTTGTAAATGAGAAACTAGACATAGCTCAGTTCTCCTTAATCCATTTTATAGTGTTTTGAATTCCTTCCGAGAAGGATACTGTTGGCACGAAACCAGTATCTTCTTTTACTGCATGAATGTTGAACTCGTTGTAAGTTAGGGAAACACCATTAAATGGAATCTCTCCAAGCCCTATTTCAATATTGGGATCAACCTGATCACGGAGTTCACACAAGAATTCTTTTAATGGTTTTGGGTTCTGGCTCCCTATATAATAGGTTCGATTTGCCACACCTTTTTCGCCAATTGCTACAAACGTTTTTGCCGCATCATCTATATAGATAAAATCATATGTTTGTTCACCAGCAGAAAAAGCACAATGTTCACCATTAAGCAGTTTTCTTATGCTTGTATTTACAAGTCTTGGACTAAGCTCCCCAGGGCCAAAAATATTGCTAATTACCGCTCTGATATAATCTATGCCTAAAGAACCGGCAATTGTTCTCGCCATATAGTCAGCTGAAACTTTTGCACTAGAATACAATGTATTAATTCCCGGTGTAGCATCTGTTGACATCACGGCTTCGATTTCATATTCCATGATGCTTGAAGCAAAAACAAACCTTTTGCAATCCATCTTTGAACAAGCTTCAACAGTGTCGCATGTGTACTTGATATTATTAAATTGTACCTCTGCATTGCCTCTTAATGGACCAGCACTCCCTACCCATGCTAAATGATACAGGACATCAACATCTCTGTCAGAGATTACTTCATGCAAGTTTTTGAACTCAGATAAGTCAGAATAGACTATCCTCAATCCCCTCAAACTCTCAATACTTGAAACATTCTCTTCCTTATTGCGAACTACAGCAATAACAGAAATTCCCTGTCTAGAGAGTTCTTTGCAGAGAGCAGTACCTATAAAACCATTTGCACCTGTAACAATTGCTTTTCTCATTTGTTTCCCACAGCTTCCTTAATTACTAGAGCCATGTAATCAATCATTGCATCTGTCATGCCAGGATATACACCAACCCAGAATGTATTGTTTACCACGAAGTCGCTATTCTCCAAGTTACCTACAACTCTATATGCATCAGTTCCTCTGATTTCGTTGAAGCAAGGCTGCTTAATGATGTTTCCAGAGAACAGAAGTCTAGTCTGTACGTTCTTGCTTTCGATATACTTGGTTACATCATTTCTATTCAGACCAGTTTCAGGGCGAACAGAAATGAGGAAGCCAAACCAAGAAGGATCGGAATTTTCTGCGGGCTCAGGAAGAATAATCTTGTCCTGAATATCTTCAAGTGCTGCGTGAAGTCTTGCCCAATTGTGCTTTCTTCTTTCAATAAAGGAAGGGAACTTTTTCAGCTGCTCAACACCAACTGCTGCCTGAAGGTCTGTAACTTTAAGGTTATAACCAAAGTGTGAGTAAGTATACTTGTGGTCATACCCCTTAGGCAGCTCACCAAACTGTCCATCCCATCTGTGGCCACAAAGATTATCCTGACCAGATACACAGATGCAATCTCTACCCCAGTCACGATAAGAAAGAATTAGGCGATTAAAGAGTGGGTTGTTTGTATATACTGCACCACCCTCACCCATCGTCATATGATGAGGAGGATAGAATGAAGATGTACCGATATCTCCCCAAGTGCCTGTAAACCTTGTTTCTCCATCTATTGTATACTTTGTGCCTAGAGCATCGCAGTTATCTTCAACAAGCCATAGATTATGCTTATCACAGAATTCCTTAACAGCCTTCAAGTCAAAAGGATTGCCAAGTGTATGAGCAATCATAACCGCTTTAGTCTTTTCGGATAAAGCTGCTTCCAGCTGAGTAACATCAATGTTGTACTGAGGAACAGTTACATCAACAAATACAGGAACTGCACCATATTGAAGAATCGGGGTGATTGTAGTCGGGAAACCACAAGCTACGGTAATTACCTCATCCCCTCGTTTAATCTGTCTGTCGCCAAGTTCAGGTGCGGTTAAGACAGAGAAAGCAATAAGGTTTGCAGAAGAACCGGAATTGACAAGATGTGCATGTTTTACACCAATCCATGCGGCAAAATCTTTCTCAAACTGGTTGGAGAATCTACCGGTTGTAAGCCAGAAGTCAAGCATTGCATCCGTTAACGACTGCATTTCTTTTTCATCATATACACGGGATGCATAGCTAACTCTATCACCCGGCTTAAAGTTTTCCTTGCTTTCTACTGGTTCTTTAAATTCTTTATAATATTCGCCTACCAGAGACTTAATTTCTTCTCTGGCTTCAGCTTCATTTGTCCATTTTGCCATAGTTACTTCTCTCCCTCAAAAAATTCTTTAATCTCTCTATCCATTTCAGCAGGAATATCTCCTCCGGCTAACCATACCTTAGAGAATTCACATACCTTTTCCATGCACTCTTCCATATGCCATCTAGGCTTCCAACCGAACGTGGACTTGATTTTGCTACAATCAAGCTTCAGGAAGTTTGCTTCGTGCGGTGCATTTTCTTCTGCTTGATTTTCCCACGCGGCACCTTTGCCCCAATGCTTGCAGAATAAATCAACCAAATCTCCGGTTGTAACGCAATCACAGTCATCCGGTCCTACGTTGTAGTAGCCTTGGTATGTATGATCTTCATATTGCTTGGCTGCAATGGTAAGGTAAACTGCAAGAGGTTCTAATACATGTTGGTATGGACGAGTGGAGTATGGATTTCTGACTCCAATTACTTTTCCAGCTTTCATTGCCCTGACACAGTCCGGGATGATACGGTCATTGGCAAAGTCGCCACCGCCTATTACATTACCTGCTCTTGCGGTAGAAACAGCGATGTCTTTTCCATCAAAAAAGCTACTCTTGTAGCTATGTGTAACTAATTCAGAACATGATTTGGAATTGGAGTATGGATCATAGCCATCAAGTGGCTCGTCCTCCCTGTAGCCCCAGCACCATTCATTATTGTGATAAACCTTATCGGTTGTGACATTGAGGACAGACTTTACACACGGGAAGTGGCGAACACATTCCAAGAGATTAACCGTACCCATTACATTGGTTTCATATGTATACTTTGGATCCTTGTAGCTATCGCGCACAATTGGCTGTGCAGCTAGATGGAGAACAATCTCGGGTTCGGTTTCCTCGAACACTTTATATAATTGCTCATAATCTCTTATATCCCCAATAACACTATTCATCTTATCTTCTAACCCAGCAATCTCGAAAAGAGATGGATTTGTTGGTGGATTAAGAGAATAACCAGCAACTTCTGCCCCAGCGTTTATCAGAATTCTGCATAGCCAAGATCCCTTGAAACCTGTGTGACCAGTAACTAATACTCTTTTTCCTTTATAGAATTCAACCATATTAGCCCTCCCATATTTTCCAGGGTGCATTACCGGATTCCCACAGCCTTTCAATCTGCTGTTTTTCGCGCAAAGTGTCCATACATTGCCAATAGCCCCTATGAATATATCCAACTAGCTGTTTATCTTTAACCAGGTTAGTTAAAGGCTCTTTTTCAAACGGAGTTGAATCACCTTCGATATAGTCAAAGATTTCTGGCTTAAATACCATAAATCCAATGTTTATTAAATCCCCATCTGTATCTGACTTTTCCCTGAATGCATCTATGACGCCATCTTTTCCAACTTCTACCACTCCCTTGTTCTGGCCAAAGTTGTACATTGACATGGTTCCTATCCTGCCATGTGAATGATGAAAATCAAACAATTCCTTTATATTGACATCGCCAACAGCATCCCCATATGTAAGCATGAATTCTTCGCTACCAACATAGTCTCTAATACGTTTCACTCGTCCACCAGTCTGTGTATTCAAACCGGTATCAACGACTGTAACTTTCCAAGGCTCAGCATGCTTGTTGTGAACAATCATCTCATTATTACCGTTGGTGTAATCAAACGTGATATCGGAGGTATGGAGAAAATAGTCGGCGAACCATTCTTTTATTACATGCTGCTTGTAACCAGCGCAGATAATAAACTCATTAAATCCATAATGAGAATATGTTTTCATGATATGCCAGAGGATAGGCATACCACCGATTTCTATCATTGGCTTAGGTTTATATGCAGATTCTTCAGATATTCTAGTGCCAAAACCACCTGCTAATATGACTACTTTCATCATTATGACCTCACTTCCTCTCGTTTCTTATTTATATTTCTAACCTTACGAATAAAGACCGCTAACCACTTAGGCAGTATGAACTCTGATATACGAGATGTAATTTTCCAGATTGGATATTCTGTATTTACCCAGAAACATTCTTTCGCTCTCAATTCCCCACGACGTTTCTTATACTCAACCCAAACATTCATGATACGTTCCATTAAGTATGCATATTCTCTTTCTTTTGCCTCGTACCCGCTGTTTTCTATACTATTGATTATATTTGTCCACCAAGCACAGTACTCATCGAAATCCTCCTTTTTAAGGATAATGATGCACTTTCCATAAAAATCATAGGAACCTAGCAAATCAAGATATACCGTATGCATTTCCGGATAGTGATTTTGAAGTAATTCACCTACTCTATGAAGCAATTCTACGTTATATAGCTCCTTATACTGTTCATAGAGATTATTATTTGTTCTGGAATACTTTTTAGGAAGTATGCAATTGTAACCTTGATCAAAAAAGTCTAATATATCTTTCTCTTTCAACAGATATTTGTCAAAATATCGATTAAAATTACATAAACATTTCAGATATCGAATCCAATTTGCATTAATAAAATAACGTCTATAATGATTAATTCCGACTAAATCTGCGTTTGAGTTCTTATAAATCCAGTACAATGCTGTGTATTCTGAATACAAATCATGTTTATCCGAAATATTATCTCCCGTATCATCGCGAATATAGTCTTTGGGAAAAGCATTTTTATCGTATTCAAACGCACCTGCTACAATCGGAACGTAGATATCTTCATCAGGTTTTTTAAATATCTTATGCGTTATTGTGTATATTTTAACTTCCACAATTTTAACTCTCCTTTTCTTTTGATTATATACAAGTTTCTCTACAGAAGTATGTAACGAACACAGAACTGTAAATCAAGAGAATAGTATCGACCCCTACTATATGTAGGGTGTATACCTACAAATCAGAAAGGAGATTATTAACTACTTCTCTTAAAAATATTTGAGGCAAAACCATAGACTATATCATCTTTTAAAATCAGTATCATTCCAACGTATACAATAATTCCAGTCATTACCAGAATTGAAAAACTTAATATACCAGTACCAACCTGCTTTTTTACCACTTGCAAAACTACAAACATAATTGCTCCAGACAGTACATATTTCCACGACGGCACAAATATTTTTTTAAACTGCAACTGTTTTTTAATTATACAAAATATAATTTGGAAGGTTGCCCCAACCGTTTCTGCCGTTATTGAAGCAATCGCAGCGCCATATGCACCTATCTTAGGAATTAAAAATGAATTCATTATAAAGTTCACAATTGCAGCTAATGATACTGATGCTGTATATACATTTTGTTGCTTAGTTGGAACTAAATATGCTAAGCCAGTGACTGATGCCATACCAACAACAATAAAAAGCCAAGAGAAGATAATAACTAAAGGAACAGACATATCATATCCTGGCCCTAAAAATAGTGGCATAAAAATATCAGCTACAGAAATAAGTCCGAACATAAAAGGAATAGACAGAAACCAAACAACACGATACGATTTATATATATAATTCCGTATTCCTTCCATGTTATTTTCACTGAATAGACTAGCAATACGCGGTAGCATAACTGCTGAAACAGAGGAAATAACCATCAACAATACTCTTACTATTTTTTCAGATTGTTCATAGCATCCATTTTCATAATTCGATTGTGTTATCCATCCAATCATGCTCTTGTCTAACACCATGTAGACCTGAGTAGCAACCGTTGGCAAAAAAACTAGTACTATGTCTTTTAGATCATGAAAAGGTTCAATTCTTTTAGGTAATCCAATCGTCTTATGTAAGAATCTCCACAAAGAGAGATTCCCTAAAAATGTCGAACCTAATAGAATTAATGCATATTTCCACGTATCACCATTATCTCGTACAAAAAGAAATATACCTAACAAGCCGCCTATTTTTACAGCCAATCCTCTTATCGCAGTCTGTTTGAAATCTTCTAGGCCTTGAAAAAACCAACTAATATCAAAGGCAACATTAATGATATTCAAAACAACTATCATTTCTAGGATACCAATTGACATATTTGATACTTTCAAATACACAAAATACAAAACGATTCCCACTATCGTGGTTATGCATCGAAAAGTTTGGGTGTTCCAAAAAGCTGCATTTAACTGATTAGTGTCGTTACGCGCATATGCTGTTACTCGTTGGCCATGTGTTCCAGTTCCTAATGTTGCGATAAGTGTAAAATAGGTAACCATAGACATCGCATAACTGTAATGACCTATGTTTTCTGCCCCAAGTATTCTTGAAACATATGGTGTTGTGATTAATGGGACGGCATATATGAACATCTGAAAGACTAAATTATATATAAAATTTACTTTTACGCTCTTTCGCTTTATCATAATTGCAAATACCTTTGCTTAAATTGGACTACAATTTTGCTTCTTTCAAGTACCGACTAACTGCATCCTGCCATGTGGGAAGTGGTGTGAAGCCATTCTCCACAAGTTTTAATTTATCCAGTCTGCTGTTGACCGGTCTTTTAGCCTTTGAAAGACCATATTCTTCTGTGGTTACAGGAATTACCTTGGTGGTAAGACCGTACTGCTTATAGAACTCCACGCAGAAGTCATACCAAGAAATGTAACCACCCTCGTTTGTGGCGTGATAATAGCCATATTTCTCTGACTCACACATATCTACCAGCAGTCTAGCCAGGTCGAATGTATAGGTAGGTGTGCCAATCTGGTCATTGACAACTCTCACTTCATCATGTGCTTTTCCAACATTAATCATAGTCTTGATGAAGTTCTTTCCATTCAGGCCAAACACCCAGGCGATACGGACGATGAAGTACTTCTTTAAAGTATTAGCAACCGCTAATTCACCCTCAAGTTTGGTCTGGCCATAAACATTAAGCGGTTTATAGTCCTTACAATCCGGTTTCCAAGGTTCTGTTCCCTGACCATCGAATACGTAATCGGTGGAAAGATACAGCATTTTGCAGTCTACTGCTTTGCAGGCATCCGCAATGTTCTGCGTACCACCCGCATTCACTTTTCTAACCGCATCAACCTTATCGTCATCTTCTGCCATATCCACAGCAGTCCATGCTGCGCAGTGGATAACAGCATCAGGTTTCACTTCGGTGATTGTCTTCATCACAGCATCTTTATCTGTAATGTCCAGGGACATATAAGACATTGTGGTAACCGGCGAACCATCAGGCACACCGGCATAAGCTTCAGCAATATCTGAACCAACACCTTCATGTCCTCTTTTATATAATTCATTCATGACGTCATGACCTAACTGACCATTCACGCCGGTTACAAAGAATTTCATTACGTTCTCTCCTTGTAGTTTTTCTCGATCCAGTTGAGGTACTCACCAGAGGTGCATTCCTCTGTCCACTTTCTGCCCTCTTCGGACATATACCAGTCGATGGTGAGCACGATTCCGTCCTTGAACATGGTAGTCGGAGCCCAGTCCAGTTCTCTCATTGCCTTCGCAGGATCAATCGCATAACGCTGGTCATGCCCATGTCTGTCGGCAACATGTGTGATAAGGCTCTCAGGCTTTCCAAGCTTTTCAAGAATAATCTTCACAATCTCGATGTTTGCCTTCTCATTGTGACCACCGAGATTGTATACTTCTCCAACTTTGCCCTTTTCTAAAACAGCAAGGATTCCATAGCAGTGATCCTTTACATACAGCCAGTCACGAACATTCAAGCCCTCTCCGTAAACTGGGAGCGATTTGTCATGAGTAGCATTATGAATCATGAGAGGAATCAACTTCTCAGGAAACTGATAAGGACCATAGTTGTTGGAACAACGAGAAATCGTTACAGGCAAACCGTAGGTTCTGTGGTATGCGAGAACCAGCAAGTCCGCAGATGCCTTCGAAGTAGAATACGGAGAAGATGTATGTATCGGAGTCTCTTCTGTGAAAAACAGGTCAGGTCTGTCCAGAGGAAGATCACCATATACTTCATCAGTAGAAACCTGGTGGTATCTTTCAATACCATACTTTCTGCATGCGTCCATCAGCACAGCTGTACCCATGATATTTGTTTCAAGGAAGATACCAGGGTTAGTAATAGAACGGTCTACATGGCTTTCCGCAGCAAAGTTGACCACGATATCCGGCTTTTCTTCTTCGAAAATCTTATCAATTGCTTCCCGATCTCTAATGTCAGTCTTATAGAACTTGTAGTTTGGATTCTTCAGCTCGCCCTCAATAGTGGAAGGATTTGCAGCATAAGTGCAAACGTCCACATTGATTACTCTATATTCAGGTCTTTCTTCAAGCAGAAGCTTACAGAAGCAATTTCCAATAAATCCAGTACCACCTGTCACTAAAATAGTCTTCATTTCTATTTTCCTCCTATTAGCAATTCTCGCCATACACAAATTGATTGTCAGAATCAGTTAATGTCGGTCCAATCTTGTCCTTCTCAGACAAAACAGGTTCGATTCCGTTCAACAACGTACCCCAGTCTACAGCAACCTCCGGTGCATCATATCTCATGCCACCTTCTGATGGTTTGTTGTAAACATTATCGCACTTGTATCTGAACTCCACATCGTCAGTGAGAGTCAGGAATCCATGAGCAAATCCCCTCGGGATGAAGAACTGTCTATGATTCTCTGCGGATAATTCTACAGATACCCACTGGCCATATGAAGGAGAACTTTTTCTAATATCTACAGCCACATCAATAACGGTTCCCTTTGTACATGACACAAGCTTCGCCTGAGCATAGGGAGGATTCTGCCAATGAAGACCACGAAGTGTTCCCTTCTGTGCCGAGAAGCTCATGTTATCCTGGACAAATTCTGTGTTTATCCCTAAAGCTTCATATTTGGGCCTGTTATATGTTTCTGTAAAATATCCTCTGTGATCGCCGAATACATCTGTTTCAATGATGAGGACACCTGGAATTTTTGTCTCTATCGCTTTCATTATCCACGCACCTTCCCCTCTGCTACAGCTTTAAGATGCTGACCGTACGGGCTCTTTCCGTATTTTTCTGCGGACTTTAAAAGTCCTTCTTTATCAATCCATCCATAGCGGAAAGCAATCTCTTCCGGAGCAGAAATCTTTATTCCTTGTCTCTTCTCGATCATTTGAACGAAATCTGCAGCTTCTACTAAAGAATCCATAGTTCCTGTATCGAGCCATGCAAATCCACGACCTAATAATTGAACATCCAGTTTTTCTTCATTTAAGTACATCTCGTTCAGAGTGGTAATCTCCAACTCTCCACGAGCAGAAGGTTTAACTTCTTTCGCCTTCTTGTCCACACCTGCTGGGTAGAAATAAAGTCCAGTAACCGCATAGTTGGACTTCGGATTTGCAGGTTTCTCTTCAATAGAAGTAGCCCGTCCATTCTCATCAAAAGCAACTACACCAAAACGCTCAGGATCAGGAACATAATAGCCGAACACAGTAGCTCTACCATTTACCTCAGCATCTTCGACAGCATCCTTCAGTATCTTGCTGAATCCATTCCCGTAGAAGATGTTATCGCCGAGGACCATAGCTCCGGCTTCACCAGCTAAAAATTCCTCACCGATGATAAACGCCTGTGCTAATCCATCCGGAGAAGGTTGAACCTTATATGACAGGTTTACGCCAAACTGCGAACCATCTCCAAGAAGGGATTCAAACCTTGGAGTGTCAACCGGTGTGGAAATGATAAGGATGTCCTTAATCCCTGCCAGCATTAATGTGGATAAGGGATAATAGATCATCGGTTTGTCATACACAGGAAGCAATTGTTTACTTGTTACCATTGTTAAAGGATAGAGCCTTGTCCCTGCTCCTCCGGCAAGAATAATTCCTTTCATTTTTACCCTCCAATGAGTTAGATTTAATAATTTTCATTTTTGGCTTTTGGTTTTAGTAGTATCCGATATAATACGCATATGTATATTATGCAAAAAACAGATCTTGCCGTGATAAAATTTGAGAAAAATCTTTCTTCAATAGATATTTCCACAATCGGATAACTAATAAATGCATAAAGTATGATAGACAGAAATGGGTCATTTTTTTTCTTAAGTCTTGTAAAGAGTTTTCCGTAAATAAAGCCTTCAGAAACGAAAATTAGCAGAGCACCATATATTCCATAATCATGCAAGTATCTTCTAATTGCAGTAAAGATATTTGTAATCGTACTACTGTCAAAACCTATAGTGACTGGATACAATGTAGCTACTGAAGAATAATTTGAAACTCCCAAAGCCCCCATAATAGAATAGACAAAGCTCATTGTCTCCTCTCCGAAGTATTGCGCAATACTATATATCCCCTCATTCTGAATATAATTATCTAAAGCTATTATTGAAGATCCCGTATAGCTACTAATCGTTTCAAAAGCCTGTACCCTATGCCCATTTTCGCTTCTGATATTAGCTATCCCTAAAAAGATAATAACAAAAGCTAATAACGCAATAATTATTTTTTTAGAAAATTTCAAATCAATATTTTTTGACCACCGATTGAAGCGAGATCTTGTTAAGTAGTCAATAATCAGCCACCCATATATAATGTAAATAAACTCCGTTCTGCCTGTAGATAACGCGGCTTGTACAAAATACAGCAGAATTGGGATTAGCTCAAAAAAGCGAGATCTTCTATGATTGATTCTTTTATATACAAATAAAAAAATATAAATATAAGCTAATGCTCTGCATAAATATATACCTTGTTGTACAAAAAAATTATGAGAAATTGATAAACCGGAATAAACAGCTCCTCTAGCACCAGAAATAATAGATAGTATCCCTGAAATTCCACCCGATATCATCGATATAATATCTATTGCATCTAATATGGTTATGATTAACATAAAGAAAACAACTAGTAATGTAGCAAATGGCTGTATATCGATATCCGGTAGTATTTCATATTCCTCATATCCAGAAGAGCTTCCTATTACTAGTTTCCTTCCTAATGAAGATCCTATCGAAAAAGTGACTACCGATAATAAGATTACACCCGCAGTTAAACTGGATATATCCCCCCATATTGTATAATTTGCAGCTGCAAAAAAAGTAGAAATTACAAATACAGCAACTACAATATTTGAAGGATGAAGTAGTTGTCGAAAAAATAATCTATGCTGTACGAAGAGTAGAGCTATCAAACAGAATAACAATACAAAAATCATCTTTTCTTATCCCTCCTCTTACAAGCCAGATATGTAATAGCACCTTGATAAACACCATGAGTATTAAGCTCAAGGACTTTTTCCTTAAAAAAAAGAAGCACAATGCTAAGATAACGTTCCTCTTCGAAAAGAATTCTAAAATTTCTAAGAAACTCATTTTCAGATATTACTTTGGACACAGAATACAACTGTTCCATCATAACATAGTATTTTTCGCACTTGTTATTTAATTTTAATGCTTCCTTTATGCTTTTAAATAATGATCTCTTGCTGTAGCCAACTTGGTTATTTGAATGTTGTCTATACTTTATTAGTTCCGAATCAATGAGGGCTATCTCACCACACGCAGCCACTACCAAACATGCGTACCAATCGTGCATACAAATAATAGCATTTTCAATATTCAACCTATTTATTGCATCATGGTTCAGCATCATACAACATCCTTGAACCTCTGGATGATATATTAAATGTTTAAATGATAGGTTTTTTATACTTCCATGATGAACAACATTCGCATTTTCATCTGTCACAGCACAATTGTGGCATACAATGTATGGAGCTTGTTTCGTTGCCTCAAGATGTATCATTTTATCCATCATTATCTGGATTTTGTTAGCGTCCCATATATCGTCCTGATCACAGTAACATATATATTGTTCATCACTATGATCCGAGGTAATATGTTTGAAATTTTCAGATGGTCCTCCGCTATTACACTTATTTACATTTAGTACAATTTCAATTTCACTATCGTATTTTCGAATATAATTCCGAATTATCGTAACAGTATTATCTCTTGAATTGTCATCATATATCACAACACAAATATTCTTGTATGTCTGTTTTCTAAGTGAATCCAGTTGTTCAACGATATATTTTTCAGCGTTGTATGTGCACATAAGAACTGTGCATTTTTTGTTATATTGTATCATTTTTCTTACCTATCCTTACATTTTTGAACCTATACCGGATATTGTATCTAACATATAGATTTCCTATGAAAAACAGATATTATTACCATTATGCAACTTCAAAGAAATAATTACCCATTTATCTAACCTGTTTACAAAAACCAATCCTATACCCTCCAGCAAGTCATTCCTTTAATACAGGAAATCATCTTCTCTATTTTGTTATCTTCATGCCACAGAATTCTGCCACATAAGAAAATATTCTTTATCGCAGCAAACATCGATCCCTTCACTATGCCGCAGTGTTTACGATAGATGTATCTTCGGTTTTTTGTAATCAAATAATATCGAAATGCATTATGATGAGTAAATCTATCATCCTCTCCCAATTTATATCCTAAATTTTGCTCATAGACCGAATCCTCATAGATACTTATTTTGTAACCTAAGTCCCTAATCTGCCAGCCAAACTCGAAGTCAACACCATCTAGAAAAATATGTTCATCATATCTCAGTTCAGTTTTTTTTATTAATCTAAGTTGCAAAAAACTACCAGAGTTAATCGCATAGTCTACTGAAGTTAAGTAATTTCCTCTTTCTACCCTTGGTGTATTTACTGCGTAACTTCTAGGCGCAATAATTACAGAATCACTTACTGAGTTCGTATTCTCCCTTAGAAACAGAATCATATTATTAATTTCTTCTGGCGAATAGTCTGAATCTTGATCCAGCAAACACAAATAATCCGCATTTTCATTTATCGAGATCTCGATCATCCGATTATATGGCTTCGATAATCCATCATTAGTTTGATTAGTAATATATGTGATTTTTTCGCTCGAAAAGAAACCAACATGATTATCCTTACTGTTGTCGTAAATTAGTATTTTGTCAAATATAGTTTTATAATTGAGCTCCTTTATCCATAAGAGATTCTTTTCTTCTGGATTATATAAAACTATTCCTGCAATAAATTTCATGGCTTAATCCTTAAATCCATAGTACTTTTCAAAGACATAAATATTTGCTTCCTTCAATTGATTGCTTATATCATTTCTAAAACCCATGGATCCATCTTCCTTATGGTTTACAATAATATGAGGGTTATATATGGAACATATACCCTCTATTTTTAATTTGATTGCCAGATAACTCTCCTCTGCAAAAAGGAACATATTCTCATCGTAAACTTTTTCAATTCTATTTAATGCTAGTCTCCCAAAAATCACAAAACTACCATGCAACTGGTATACCGATGATATACTTTCTCCATGAGATTTCAGAAAAATTGCTCGTCTTATTTTGTTCAGTGCAATCCCGGAATAAAAATATAACTTATTATGATTTTTCAATCCCTTGTATACAAATCTCTGCGCGAGCAAATTCTCTGATACAAACATTGGGTTCTGTAACTGGTTTCTGCGATTGATGATTTTAGGGCCAATCACCTTATCTTCCATACCTTCTAAATGGTCTATAGAAAACTGTTTCAGTACAATGTCCGGATTAGAAACAATCAAAAACTTAAAATCATAGTTTTTCTTGGCAAACTTAATTCCATAATTATTACCATAGCTATACCCTTTATTAGGGACAGATAAATAATCTGCCTGAGCCATCTCCGCGACAGCTTTAATCTTCTCTGAGCTCTCATTATCATAAAAAGCATCAACAACAATATATGCCGCATTAATCTTTTGGGATTTAGCTGATTCAATAAACTCCTGTAAATCAACAAAATTTCTATATGTCAGAAGAACAAAAACAAAATCCACATTTTTCATATATTATTCCATCCCATATCTCGTATTCTCATATTCTCATATGTTAAAAGTGTGTTTTCAGTAGGTTCTTTCGTGTCATACCAAATATTTGGTGCGATTACTATACTGTTATCAGTTGCCCCAAGAAATGCCCCCCACCATGAGAATGAACTATTAGAAATTACAAAATCTTGGCATTTCTTCATCAAGTTTAGCTGTTGTGCAGCTGATAGCCCTTCTACAAATTCTTTCTCCGCATCAAACTCTAACTGTTTTGCTTTCTCAATTTCGTCTGAGAAAACCAACACACAAACTTTTTCGTTCCCATATTTCTCGTGAACAATCTCGTTCACCCCGTTTTCAAAATACTCTTTTGAGCATATTGGCCACCCTTGCTTGATATAGTCTAATCCCCAGCGAATACTTATGCCAATATAGTTCATATTTGGGTCTAGAACATATGGAAAGTCAAAATTTCTAATTTTTTCATTTAATAAAGCTTTTACTCTTTTCGCCATTCTTGCATCTTGAAAGTACCCATACAGATAAGCAGTATCACGATGGATGTCTACATTCATGCCTTCTGCATTTCTCTTTGTATATACAAGGCCTGTTTTTGATAATATAACGCTCATTTTTTTCTGAGGATTAATAAACTTTTGCGCAATATGATAGGCGAATCTGCTTACATCAAAAACATACGACTTATCTTTCTTTTCGTCATATAATCGAACATTATCATCATTTATTATTTCTAATAGTTCAAACCGCCTTGTTTTGTATGTTTTGTATTCTCTAGTATCTAATACAATTTCACTACTATCCTTGGAGGCCAGAGTATATGCAGCAGAAATAATAAATAGCTGATTACCTAATCCACCCAGCATTCTTGTGACAACTTTCTTCATTAATTCATCCTCACAGAAAATACTTCTTTGCAGCATTTACGCAAAAGCAAAACACATGAAATGCCGCACTCACTTTATTGATCTTCTCATCCTGTGTCTGGATTTCCCAAACCTGCTTTATACTCTTGAACTTATTGGATGACAGGGAGTTGCTTCCAACTCTGTAACGTACCAGAGTCTCGTTAATACCACATGCCACAGCTCCACCTCGAAGCAGGCTCAACCAGGTTGCATAATCCTGGCCACCTCTTCTAAGAGGCATTCTGAAATCACCCAGTACAGTTCTATCAACGATTACAGATGATGTGGCAATGATTGTGTTATGAAGGAGATACTTATAATCACAAGTTTCGCGGAGATTTCTTTTTCCCTTGATTGTGTTACCTTCTTCATCCATCATCTCAATTGCAGCATATGAGAAGGGGCTATTCTTCTCCCGCATCAACTTTATTTGCTTCTCCGTCTTTTCCAGCAACCACAAATCATCGCTATCAAGAAATGCTACATACTGACCGCTGGCGAGTTCCAACGCCTTGTTTCTTGCTGCACCTGCTCCCATATTCTTAGGCTGTAGGAAATAAACTATCTCAGGATGAGATTCTTTGTACTTAGCAATAATCTGGGCAGAATTATCTTTCGAGCAATCATCTACCAGTACAATCTCAATATCCTTGTAAGTCTGAGAAAATACAGACTCCAACGTTTTATCAATATACCTTTCGACATTGTATACCGGTGTGATTACCGATACTCTTCCTTTAACATACTGCCTTTCCATCCAGCTCTCTCCTATTAATAAATCGGTGTTACCCAATCTTTAAACTGCTCTACTTTACCTCTAACCACATCAAGATATGTCATGTGGAGTTCTTTTGTGATAGCGCCAGTATCACCGTTGCCGATAACGTACTTATCCACGCTCAACACTGGAGTCATCTCCATTGCAGAACCGCAGAGGAATGCCTCATCGCAGGTATAAAGTTCTGTTCTGTCGATTGTTCTCTCAACAACCTTATAACCTTTGCTTTCAGCAATCTTTATTACTGTGTCTCTTGTGATACTCTCAAGAACGCTGTCCGTGAGCTGAGGAGTAATCAACTCCCCGTTTTTTATCATAAAGAAGCAAGAACCAGGTCCTTCAGATACCTTACCAGCTTCGTTCAGGAAAAGACATGTATCGTAGCCGTTGCGCAGCGCTTCTCTCTGGCCAACACGGCTATTGATATAGTTGGCCCCACACTTGATTCTAGGAGACAGGGTTTCATCGCTGATTCTTCTCCAGGAAGTAACGCAGACGTTAAGTCCCTTCTTGTTGTACTCAGCGCTTGTTCTACCTCTTGGAATTGGAGCAACAAACATATCAACAGGATCAGCAGATCCCCAGGAACCAAATCCATCTACAAACAGCGTCTGACGAACGGAAAGGTTCTCATCATATTCATTTGCCTTTACTACATCCACAAGAGCCTTCTTCATTTCTTCCTTACTGTAAGGATTATCAATCTGAATCAGCTTTGCAGAGCGGATAAGACGGTCATAGTGTTCATCCAGTCTAAAGGCATAGAGCTGTTTTTCTTCATCATTCCAATAGCAAGGAATGCCTTCAAAAACATTCAAACCAAACTGTGATGTGGGAGCGAGTACATTAATTTTTGCGTCATTGACGTTAAGGATTTCTCCCTTGAACCAAATTCTTCTATTTGCAACATCGTATCTCATACGTTTGTTCTCCTTTTTTAATCCGGCAGATGCGCCAGTCTGATAATTTCAGCTTCTTCAGCCTTTGCAGCTTCTTGATCGTTCATTGACTCATCAGCTTTGTTTTCATAAATCTTCTCGTGCTTAAATGCCTTGAAAACAGATAGCAGACCAATCTTGATATCAATCAGGAAGCCATACTTATTGAACAGGTCTACATACTCATTGTCGTATGTAACTTTCTCATCCCAGCTGATATCATTACGACCCTTAATCTGAGCCAAACCGGTCAACCCAGCCTTAACTTCAAATCTCTTCTTATATCTTTTATTGAGCGTTTCAAAATCACCAAGCTCATATGTAACACAAGGTCTAGGGCCAACAACTGACATGTCTCCCATGAAGATGTTGAATAGCTGTGGAAGCTCATCAAGACTGCTGTCTCTGAGTTTTCTTCCCACCTTGGTAACACGTGGGTCATTCTCATAATTGAAGAGACCAGCACCCATCTTCTCAGCGTTCACAACCATGGATCTGAATTTCAACATCTGGAACACTCGTCCGTCTTTTGTTCTTCTTCCCTGCTTGAAGAATACAGGTCCTTCCGAATCCCTCTTAATTGCAATAGCAATGACAATCCAAAGAGGTGTCAGCAGGATGATTAGAATCCCCGAAGAGACGATATCAAACGCTCTTTTTATAAACAAACTAATCTGTTTCATTTTCTCCACTCTTTTTCAAAACTTCTCTACCCATCAGTCACAATCCCTTTTCCACCCCAACTACACATCAATAGTTGAATGTGTGGAAAATATCATCGAATGTTTCTGCTCTCTTGATTACCTCAACCACTTCACCACAGATGTCGAGCACAGGGAAGTTCGGTAGGATAAATGGAGGTTTCATGACCAGTGAGTAAGAACCGCAATTGCTGATTACAATTGCATCACCCACTGCAAGTTCTCCGGTATAGTTATTGTAAAGAACATCCCCCTCAATGCAGGTGAAACCTACAAGGTCTACTTCCTCGTATTCCTCACCAGCACTCATATGCACAACTTCCATAGGAGGATTGATGCCTGTCATGCTGATATTCTTCTGACTGCCAAGAACGGAAGCAAAATACTTACCTCTGACATTCTTGATTGTCTTGACTGTGCCCACAAATTTCATGCAGTCACCCACAACTGCTGAACCCGGCTCGATGATAAGCTCTGGGGCATTATCCTTCCCTTTGAAGTAATCTGCAAAGACTGTGGCTGCTGCTTCTGCATACTCCTTATAATCGGGAATCTCGGAAGTGAACTGAGCCTTAAGTGAATCGGCCATCTTACCAAATAGACCACCACCGATGTCCACTCTTTCCGGTATCACGCCAACTCTATCCAACAGTTCAACCATGCCCTTTGCCCTTGCTGGCCAATACTCAATCTGGCGCTTTGCAAAATGGCACTGGAAATTAATGAAGTGGAGATTTGGTGTTGTGGTTACAATTTCAAGAACCTTCTTGAAGTCCTCACCATCTACATCGAAACCAAATCGGGAAACAACTCCGTCAGCCACATCGTAGTTGCAGCGTATTCCCACGCTGAGAACCTTATCAGTAGCTCTCGCCAACTCCTTTATATACTCTGCCTCACTGACGGAATCGATGTTTACCGTTCCTCCAGCAAGCAGGAATTCACTCATTCTCTCTTTATCTTTAATTGGCCCATTCCAGATGATGCGGGAATGCTCAACTCCACATCTAAGCGCCAGTTCCATTTCCATCTCGGAAACGACTTCTGCATATCCACCAAGCTCATTTACAATCTTGCAGAACTTTGGTGTGTAGTTTGTCTTGTAGGAATAGGCGATATTGAATTTCGGATATATTGAAGAGAATGCTTCCTTCAATTCCAGGAAGTTTGTCCTAAACTGGTCGGAATCCAGAAGGTAGAACGCCTCTCCATATTCTTTTCTTAAGCCCTCGATTACAGTACTATTGATAACCATTATTTCCCCTTCTTCATTTCAACGATTCTAGCTACGTCTCTAATTACTTCTTCCTGGTTTTCTTTAAAGTCAGTCATCTTACTGACCTTTTCCTCGTAGGCGATCAAGTCCGCCATATTCTCCTTAAAAACCTTCTCTATCTCGTCAACATCACTCATCTTGAACACATCACAGAAACTACGAGAAAGAATTGCTCTAGTAGACCCGAGACGGCAATGCTCCATTATTACCTTTTCTGCCGGAAGGTCTCCGGTTCCAAGCCTAGCAATGCCGCCAAAGCCATATGGAAGTCCCTTCTCCCTGATCTTCTTACACAGCATTTCAACTGTTCCGTTCGCCAGAAGCTCAAACATGAATGTCATGCCGTAGGAGAGGTGAAGATCGTTAAGGCCAATATGAATTTCATCCATGCCACCGTTTTCCAACACCTCATCCAGGCACTCCACAGCTTCTTTGGTTTCAAGAAGAAGGGTGGTCTTACACCTTCCATCCACGACAGAAAGAAACTTTGTAACTTCAGCAGCAGATTTCCACATAGGGAGCATGATGATATCTGCTCCTGCAGTTACAACATCATTTATTTCCTCTACCGAGTTCTCATTCCACGGGTTTACTCTCACCAACATTTCTGAGGTGGAAAGAAGCGGCTTTATCCTTCTCACATCATCCACAGCGTGATTAGACTTGACCGTATTCATCCCTTTTTGACGCTCTTCTTTCCCCAGCGTCTCTAAATCAATCCAGATTCTATCTACTCCGTACTTTTCAGCAATCAGAGCAACATCTGGTCTATTAGTTATGTACATTAATTTGAGCGCCATTTCTTCCCCTCTTACTTCCTTTTCTTTTGTCCTTACTTATTTGCGTGGTTTCTTCCACACATCTTCCCAACCACAACTCCAATAAGACAGCCAACCGTATTCCCAATCATGTCATCGAATTCAAATAGGCCAATCCGAAATACCAATTGAACTATTTCAATCGAAACGGAGAGCAGGAATCCTGCCATTACCACGCGGAGTCCAAACTTCTCTCCAGAGCACAAATAGAGCAATAAACCCAGTGGAATGAAGAGGATATAGTTGAGAACTATTTCCATCCTCAGTTCTGGATGACTGTAGGACCAGAAGGGGGTAAGTTCCACCTGACCTATCCCTGCCTTCCTCCCAATAACTGTCTCCATCAAGATGAAGAGAATATATGTGACGAGCAAAGGTCGTGCTATATTCTTTTTCCCATCAATGACCCACACCCCAACAAACGCGGCAATTAACCACAGCCACCAAAACGAGGGGAGGGATTTGAATTCATTGATTATTGAACCTGTAAAATCCATCGTTTTCCCCCTTCCTGTGGTATTTTTGTTTATTGGTATTTTGGTTTCAGGGCTTTTCTCCCCTTGCTTTTTCTACTTTTCTTCATCCACACCATACCCGGTGTGGTCATATATCCCTTTTCAACCAACCAATCTACTCAACCACGCATCTCATCCTTCTCATCTGCTCCACATCGCTACCTTTTCCACACTGTTTTGTGTGGTTTCTATTGTTTTGGAGTGGTGTTCTCCACACGGTTGTGGTGCGGTTTTTAGGGTAGATAGATGATTAGGGATTCACCCCTACATGCACCTCTTTTTTCCTCTTTTCCACCCATTTTCAACCTCTCTTTTCCCCTCATTTCCACCCCTCCAGCACCGTCATACTCACCAAAAAGTGAGTAGTAAAATTGGCGTAATTGTTAGGTAGATAGATAATTAGGGATAGGTGTCGAGAAGCAGGTACTTTTCTCGGGTCGATAGATGATTAGGCATTGGAGGTGAAAGTGAGGGTCGATAGATAATTAGGGATTGGTGTCGATATACACCTCTCTAACCCTCATTTTCTCTTTCTCCTGTGCTCATCTGCACCCCTTTTCACCTTTTTCCTTCTCGCCGCCACTCTCTTTTTCACTTCCCCGCCATTTCTGGTGTGGTTTTTAGTTCTGTAGAGTGGTTGGAAGGGTGAAAAGTAGTGAATAATAACGAATACGGGTGCATTATGGAGGGTTTGGATTGGTAGTTTTGTTAGGTTGATAGATGATTAGGGACTAATATCTACTATTGAATATTTCCTATCTCCATGCATTGATTCCATGATTCTATTGGATTCGTAGACATATTCTCTGTCCCAATTGCATAACCGGTAATTGTAATATTTATATCGTCAATAGAAGCATACTCTGCATTACTAACTTCATTCATTTTCATCTGTTCAGTCAAAGCACTTGTACTTTCTCCCGGTTGTAATGCTGTCATCTCAGAATTACCATAAGCATAAACGACCGTGCCTCCATCCTCACTAAGAAAACACCAATCATCATCAGCATCAAACGAGTAAAGCATTCCATTACCAGTTTCCGGCATATCTACTTGAATAAACACATACATCTCTTCTGTAGAATCATTGAAGATCACAGGACTCACAGAAAAGCTGTCTCCCGGCGCAATTTCGCCACTACTCAAACCGGTGTCCAGGTCAAACTGAAATATTTGCTTCTTTGAGAAGTCTGAAGTTTGACTTTTCATAAAAAACAGTTTCGTAACAGCATACGCAACAATCACTGTTGCCATAAATATGCCTATCCACGATCCGATTGTTATTATCCTTTTCTTCACTTTTCCTTCCCTTCATTCACACTAACTCCTGCGAAAAGACATAGCTTCGCCATTCCTCATCCACCCGGAATGAGGTCCCTGCTCCGCTATGTTCAAATCCCACAATCGTGCGGTAAACCAGCTACAACTGCGTCATTTTGCCTATCAGTGCTTCTATATCGATTTCTACTTCTTCCTGAAGTTCTTCATCAAAGACTTTGATAACTCTCTCTTCTTCGGTTGTTTTATCTGCACCCTTTTCTTTGTTTCTCAGAATCTTACTCTCAGTTTCTTCTGTATACAGTTCCTGCTCCTTCAGTTCCTTCATAGTCAGGATAGTCAGTCCCAGCTTTACCGGTTCTTCCCTGAAAGCAAAATCCATCAACACCAAACGGTTATGCCTGTCCGTCTTTCGGATATGTCTCTCACAACCGATTAATGGACCATAGGTGATGACTGCCGTTCCTGCAGGATTCAGATATCCGTAGGACATGCGGGCTGTTCCGCCATCATCCAGAAGCCACTGGAAGAAGGCTTTCTCTTCCTCTGTCAGAGCAGAACCTCCTTCTTCCTTCAACTGTCTGATGAATCCCCACCGTCTTTCCTTCATGGAATCCAGCAGGTCATCGAATTCTTTCTGAGTAAGCTCTGACTGTACGAAGATATATCCCGGGAACATAGGCTTTTCTGCCAATCCCCTTCGATCTCTGCGATAATACTCCATCATGGGAAGGAATGCGTGAACTCCTTCCTGCTCAAGAAGGAAGCACAGCTGACTCTGCTTCTCTGTCTGGACAAACAGGATATACCAGTTTTTCATATTATTACAGACCCTTCATATTTTGTTCTGATACCATTTTCGTTGAAGGATGATATGTAGGAACAATTATTTCTACCAGATCAACAATTTCAGCGCTGTTACTATAACATGATTCAGCTAATAGTTCAAGTTGTTTAAGAAAATTCACCTCATCAAATGGAATCGGTTTTCCAATATGAATCAAATCATTAGGTGTTTTTGTCATCCCCTCTTCAGCCATCAGCTTTTCTTCATAAAGCTTTTCCCCGGGTCGTAATCCCGTATACACAATTTTAATATCTACGTCCGGTTTATATCCTGAAAGCTTAATCAGATTTCTTGCCAATGTATCAATCTTCACCGGTGCTCCCATATCCAAGACAAAGATTTCCCCGCCTTTTGCATAAGTTCCCGCCTGTAAAACAAGGCTTACTGCCTCCGGAATCGTCATAAAATAACGAATAATATCAGGGTGCGTTACCGTAACCGGACCACCTTTTTCAATCTGCTTTTTAAACAAAGGAATTACTGAACCATTACTTCCAAGCACATTTCCAAAGCGTACAGCAACAAATTCTGTACTGCTTCCAAGTTTCTCAATCTTTTTACTAATATTCTGACGATATTCATCACCATCTTCAAAATGCCCGCACAGTGATGGAAGTAAGTCTTCTTTATTCTCTTTGCCGATCTTATCCATGGTCTGGATAACCATTTCACACAGTCGTTTGCTGGCACCCATAATATTCGTTGGATTCACAGCTTTATCAGTACTTACAAGTACAAATCTCTGGCATCCGTTCATCAAAGCCGCATATGCAGTTTTATAGGTCCCCATCACATTATTCTTAATTGCTTCACACGGGCTTGTTTCCATAAGCGGTACATGCTTATGCGCGGCTGCATGATATACAATATCCGGCTTATACTTTTCAAAGACACTGTTGATTCTTCTGCTGTCTCGTACGGAACCTATCAATACGGTCAGGTTCAGTTTCGGATATTTACTCTTTAACTCCTGTTCGATATCATAGGCATTATTCTCATAGACATCAAAAATAATCAGATGTTTCGGTTCATGGGCAGCAATCTGTCGGCAGAGTTCACTACCGATGGAGCCTCCTCCTCCGGTTACCAAAATCGTTTTGCCGCTGAGATATGTAAAGATTTCTTCCATATTGACTTTGATGGGATCACGTCCCAGAAGATCTTCTACAGCCACATCTTTCATCTGGCTCACAGAAACTTCCCCATTGACAAGCTGATACATTCCCGGAAGTACTTTAAGTTCACAGCCTGTCTCTTTACAGATATCAAGAATGTCTCTTTTCTCTTCTGCTGAGCTGCTTGGAATTGCAAGAAAAATCTGATCTATTTTATATTTTTCTGCGTTGAGAAGAATATCATCTCTTCCTCCTACAATGGGAATCCCCTCTATATAACGTCCCCACTTATTCGGGTTATCATCCACGATGCAGCAAACTCTTGCTTTTGTCTCTTTCGCGTGATTCAGTTCACGAAGGATCACCTGACCTGCTGCACCTGCGCCAATAAGCATTACACGATGAACAACGCCTTCCCTGGATTGATTCCTTCGACTCCTTTCAAGGAGTATAAAACGATACGAAAACCGGATTCCTGCAATGAGCAGCAGCTGTATTCCTGTACCAATAATATGATAAGATACAGGCATACGAATGACTCCGAATGTAATTCCAATAATATGAAAAACAGACGTAATAACAGAAGATACAACAATCCTTACCAGCTCACTGTAACTGGCAAAACGCCACACACTGTTGTACAGACGAAGAAACCAGAATACAAGAATTGAAAATACAGTATACCAGGGCGCAAACTTCATATATCCATGAAGATAATCCACCGGTATACTGGAATATCGGCAGTCAAAACGTACCCATAACGCTAACAGGTATGCAACATTCACGGCTATAGCGTCATACACCATCAGATAGCACGCGATAACCTGCCAGTGCTCCAGGCGCCTGCGTTTTTTTCTTGTTTCTTTTTTTTCTGCGTTATCAGAAGTTTCTTTCTCAAACATAATGTCAATCCTTTTTCTTTATTTCATACTCTTCTTTTCATAGTGCAAATCACTATGGTATTCATTTCTTGTCATGGATTTTTCCGAAAATTTTCGAATCCGGCCAGACACAGTCTAATTATAATACCCTGTTGATTTTTGTCAAGTACGGTTTACAATAATGTCTCTGTTTATTCACGACATTTCGTTTCACTTTAGCAAAAAGATCCGTCTTTATTCAGCGGTATGATTACAAGACATGTCCCTTGGCTTTAATTACGGTAATCACTTCCTGGACATATTTCTCACAGACTTCTTTGCTTTCTGCTTCTACCATGACACGGATCACCGGTTCGGTACCGGATTCTCTCACCAGAATCCTTCCTGTATCACCAAGCTGATCAGCTACAGCCTGAACTGCCTTCTGCACATCTTCATCCGCCTGTGCTTCAGCCTTATTTTTCACACGAATATTCTGCAGAACCTGTGGGTAAATAACGAGCCCTTCTGAAAGCTCACTCATTTTTTTCTTTTTCGCCATCATGACTTCCATCATCTTAAGGCTTGTCAGAATACCGTCACCGGTGCTTGCATATTTCGAGAAGATAATGTGACCGGACTGTTCGCCGCCGATACGGCAGCCATTGTTCATCATATATTCATAAACATATTTGTCTCCGACTGCTGTCTTAGCATAATCAATTCCGGCTTCATCAAATGCTTTATAAAGTCCGAAGTTGCTCATAACCGTTGTGACTACAGTATTGGTAAGGAGCTTTCCTCTTTCCTTCATATATTTGCCATAAATATAAAGAATATGATCACCGGAAATTACATTTCCTTTTTCATCAACACACAGGCAACGGTCAGCATCTCCGTCATAGGCAAATCCCACATCCAGACCATTTTCAACAACAAATTTCTGAAGTCCTTCTATATGAGTAGAACCTGCATTGGTATTAATGTTATAGCCGTCCGGCTCCGCATTTATCACATAGGTTGTGGCTCCCAGTGCGTCAAAAACTGATTTAGCAATATTCCAGGAGCTTCCGTTCGCACAGTCAAGACCTACTTTCACTCCCTTGAAGCTGTACATGCCAAGCGAGATCAGATAACCCACATATCTGTTTCTTCCCGAAACATAGTCAACGGTACGACCGATCTTATCCTTAT
Organism: Blautia sp. HCP3S3_G3; assembly: GCF_052063365.1. Lineage (NCBI taxonomy): Bacteria > Bacillati > Bacillota > Clostridia > Lachnospirales > Lachnospiraceae > Blautia > Blautia sp. HCP3S3_G3. The sequence continues at coordinate 108,598 of NZ_JBQHXR010000008.1, forward strand.
GGGCAAATGGAACTTCTCTCCATGTTTCGCCAAACAATTCCAGCTTACCGTCAAGATAATCCTCTACAAAGCCGATGGTAGCTTCATCCATCTTCTCACCTTTGCTGTTGATCAGCTTGATTCTATTGTCATAATAGGGATTGTGAGAAGCACTGATCATAATACCGCAGTCAAAATCATCCACTCTTGCCACATAAGCTACTGATGGTGTGGTTGTAACGTGAAGCAGATAAGCATCTGCTCCTGAAGCAACAAGGCCGCCTACCAGAGAATATTCAAACATGTAACTGGAGCGTCTTGTATCCTTGCCAATAACAATGCGCGCAGGTGTATCATCACCTGCTATGCGTCTCACTTCCCCATAATACCAGCCAAGGAAACGACCTACTTTATATGCATGATCTGCCGTCAGATTCTCATTTGCCTCCCCACGGAAGCCGTCGGTTCCAAAATATTTTCCCATTGTCTTTCCCCTTTGTATTTTTACTTCATTCTTATAACTTCGAACACTCAACGTACCGGCCATGTATGGCACGGTTTGTCATCTTTACGTCCTCTTTGCGGAGGCAGAAGGCGGTGTTCGACCTCAAATACAGAACTATTAGTTCTGTACCTGTTCTCAGTTTCCTGATATCTATCATCTCAATTACATCTGCTGACAACGCAGATAACGCTTGAGAATAAACAAAGTGTATTACACTTGTTTATCAAAATTATTCATAAATTGCTTCCCGATAATCCTTGCACGCTGTAAGTCTTTGTCTCCGGCAGTGAATGTCCGGTTTTTTATTTGAAATGTCTTTATAGCAGCAACTAAGATTCCTGATCCCCACGATTTATAAGTCAGATATTTTTTGATTCTGCTGCTCAGGTGAAGCGGAGACCAGTTTCCGGCCTGCTTGAGGACAGCTTTGGAGTATTCAGGCTCATATTCTTCCCAGGTAATTACTTTTGCCTGATATTCAATCGCATAATTCAGAATGTCTCGACTGATCTTATGTGCCCAGTATTCATTCAGATTTTTAAGGTGCATCCAGTATTTCTGGTCAGCTTTGGGCTGACCATGACTGCCCATACTCATTTGACTTTTTCTGATATAATCCAGCCAGCGACTGCTTTGGCTGCGATACTGAGCACCACCCTTAAAATATCGAACAGAGAGTTGATCACCTTCTGCATTCAAAATGCATGCTACTGCAAATGCGTCTCTGTTGGTAAATTGTATGGCGCAAATATTTGCTCTGTCAGTTATGCGTTGCTTCAGTTTTCTTGCATCATATACAGGTTCTCGGACAGGAACATGAAGGAAGTAATGATTCCGGCTAATTACAATAGATGGTGACAGCCATCTTACTCCTTCTTTTTCCATGTCAGGCAGTTCATTACCATGGAGACGGCATTCTTCCCAGATCCATTCTCTCCCATTCCAAATATTTACAGTAATTCGCCTGCCTGTAAAATTCCGGTACAGTCTCTGATAGAGTACAACAGAATTCTGTGCCGCCGAACGTTCCGGAAATTTTTCATCTTTTATATCACCATTTTTTGCTAACAAACTTTTCAGAGCAGCTATTTCACCGTTAATGGCAGCACGCCGGAAGTACGCAGGAACTTTGTTCCAGGGAAGCGGTATTTCTGGTTCTGGGTTACTTTTTGATGATACGGTGAGCCTTTCCAATTCACGCATGAGGTTTTGACTTCCATATTCATGCAATTCAGGATGATCTGTCAGAACCTTATGATAAAATAACTGCAGTTCGTGATAGAGCTTTTGGTTTTCTTTCATCCATTCCGGATGAGGACATTCCAGAATTAAACGAATTGTTCGGATACGATAACCGGTTGTCGTAATATGATCAGCCATTTCGAGCCTCCAAACATAAGCAATATTTACAATTTCTTAAAAAATTAATATCTTATTTATGCATTTCTTAAATATTGTATCATTATATTCCTGGAAGTGCAAGTCTGCTTTTCCGTGCAGTATGTCCGTTCATGCTTGAAAATAGATAGTTCATGATTTTTTTGTACACGGGTCTTCGACAGTTACACAAGGCTTACAAGATCATCACGGCAGACAAAGCATTTGACTTTGGCTTTTATGAAGAAAAGATTATGAAAAACGGACGCAAGTGCAAGGTAAAATCAAAAGCAACCGTAAAGCAGAAGATCATCATCACGTTTTCCAGAAAGATGATGGAATACCAACGATTTATCAGAAATCGTCAGATTGAGCGTGCAAGATTTTTTCAATATGAAATGCCAGAGTATAAAACTCTGGCATATACAACTTATTTCTGACGTTATTCTATTCCATCTGTATCTTCCATTTTTTCGATCAGATTATGAACAGATATATTCAGCCCGTCACATAATTTCAAAATTGTAAAAATACCTGGATTTTTCGTAATCCCGTGAACGATATTCATAATCGTAGTAATTGGAACTCCAGATGCACTGGCAAGATTATAATACGACATTTCTTTTTCATCGCATAGATTTTTGATCAGTTCCGGCAGCAATTTATCATTTCTCATTCGTACTCCCTCATTTCCATTCTCTAGAACTTTTTTCATGTTCAATATTAGTACGACAGAAAAATGTTATAATCACGTTTTAAATGATAATACATACCAGCCCGCCTTTACTGTCATTCACAATTTTCTGCATGGTATCCTGCAGTTTCACCTGGCTTTCTTCTGTGATGGATGCAATTTTACTGCGTATGCCATCCTGCACAAGCTGTTCGATGGATTTTCCAAAAATATTGGTTTCCCAGATACTTTCTCCTCTCTGGCTGCTCTCTCCGATATACTGGATCAAATCTTCTGCCTGCTGCTGTGTGCCTACGATAGGCGCGATTTCCGTCTCGATATTTGCCTTGATCATATGGATGGAAGGACTTTTGGATCGGATCTTGACACCATATTTGCTTCCCTGCTTGATCACTGTGGGGTCTTCCATTTTGATTTCATTCAATTCCGGGACAACAACTCCATATCCGCTGCCGCGGACAGACTCCAGAGCATCCTGCACCTTTACATATTTCTCACGCATGGCAGAAAGGTTTTTCAGCGTATGGATCAGATCGTATTCGCCTTCTATATGAACCCCGCACATTTCACTCAGCAGCTGATAATAATATTTTTCATCAATCTGTATGCGGATTCGTACACTTCCGTCAGAAAGACTGACATTTTCCATAATCGTTTCCTGTACATAAGGACCTTCCAGTTTTACAGATTCTTTGCTTATATCACGAATATGGGAAAGCTTTTTCATTTTCTCCCGGATTTGTGAAATGATCTGCTTCTTTAATTCATGGTCCATAGGAAGCATTTCCAGCCATTTGGGAATGTAATACTGGATTTCGCTTACCGGAAATTCATACAGGATATTTTCCAGAATTCTTGGTATGTCCTCTTTTCGCAGCTGTTCACAATTGACGGTTAACGCTGTGACATTGTACTTTTCCTGCAATTCTCTGGCCAGCTTTAATGTTTCTTCTCTGTATGGTGTCTGAGAATTGATGAGTATCAGAAATGGTTTTCCCTGCTTCTTCAATTCACTGACTGTTTTTTCTTCAGCTTCCAGGAAATTTTCTCTTGGAATTTCTCCGAAAGAGCCATCTGTGGTGATAACAAGGCCTATGGTAGAATGTTCCTGAATCACTTTGCGTGTACCGATCTGTGCTGCTTCATGGAATGGGATTGATTTTTCAAACCATGGCGTTTTTACCATGCGCTCCCGGCCTTCTTCCATATGACCGGAAGCATCCTTCACAAGAAATCCTACGCAGTCGATCAGTTTTACTTTTACTTTCTGCTCTCCGCCCAGAAGAACAGGAACTGCTTCTTTCGGGATAAATTTGGGTTCCACAGTTGTAATCAGTTTTCCGGAACCGCTCAAAGGGAGCTGGTCCCGGACTTCAGACTGCTTCTCCTCTTCCATTCCGGGAAGCGCTGTCAATTCCATGAATCTTCGGATAAAAGTGGATTTTCCAGTCCGTACAGGTCCAACAACGCCTATGTATATATCTCCGCCCGTCCGCGCCTGAATATCCCGGTAAATCTGAAAGTTTTCCATAATAAAAGCCCCCTTGCATAGATTTACACAATCGCATGTATTATTATATTTATATGCTCCGGGTTCTTTTTATATGTATGTGAAAAAAACGGCCACATATCCTGTGGCCGTTTCCCATTGTTCCTCTGAAAATTATTATTAATAGAACTCATTATGAAGCAGTTCGTGCTCTTTACCTTTCAGGAAGCCTTCATACAAACCAACGATAAGCGGGTTCTCATCACATTTCTTGATGATGGTTGCTTTGTCTGCATTGTAGATTCCTTCTGCTCTGGCTGCCTTGGTTCTGTCGCCTGCACCGGTCGGCTGTCCACCACCCATGATACATCCGCGGCGGCACGCCATAACTTCGATCAGATGATACTCTGCTTCTCCGTTCTTCACACGGTCCATAACTTTTCTTGCATTTGCAAGTCCGTTTACAACACAGATCTTAACATCCATTCCGTTATACGGAACTGTGAATTCCTTGATACCATCCGTACCACGCACACCGCAGTCTGCGATTGCCTGCAGAGATTCAACGCTGTGATCCGGGCTCAGTCGACGAAGAACCGCCTCAGTAACACCGCCGGTAACACCAAAGATCACACCACCGCCGGAACCATAACCAAACGGCATATCACATGCTTCGGAATCAAGTTTGGAAAGATCCAGACCGTATTCCTGAATCATACGGATCAGTTCTGTTGTGGTGATAACGATATCGGTGTCTTTTTCTCCATGAGTATAGCTGTTCGGACGATTAGCTTCGTATTTCTTGGCTGTACATGGCATAATGGATACAACTACTGTCTTTTTGCCCTTTGCATTCTCAGGCTGGCGGTAATACTCTTTGATTACTGCTGACAGCATTCCCTGCGGGGAACGGCATGTGGACAGATTCGGAATATAATCTTTATACTGATCTGTAATGAATTTCACCCATGCAGGACAGCAGGAGGTAAGAAGCGGAAGTGTTCCTCCTGTTTCCACTCTTCTCAGGAATTCAGCAGACTCCTCCATAATAGTCAGGTCGGCACTGAAGTTTGTATCATAAACTTCATCGAATCCCATCTTGCGGAGTGCATTTACGATTCTTCCCATTGCGCTCTTGCCCTTCGGCAATCCGAAATGTTCACCTACCGCAACACGTACAGACGGAGCGATCTGGGCAACGACACGTACATTCTTGTCAGCCAGTACATCCCATACATCTGTTCTGTTGGAACGGATGGTGATTGCACCGGTCGGACAATATACACGGCACTGTCCGCAGTTAACACAATCTGTTTCTGCGATCGGTTTATCAAATGCTGTTGTAGCAATTGCTTCTGTACCACGATGTGCAAAACCGAGAACTCCTACACCCTGTAATTCTTCACAGGCACGTACGCAGTTACCGCACTGGATACATTTGTTCGGGTCACGTACGATAGATGGGGAAGAGAAATCGATCGGATGCTCTTCTTTATAGTTATCAAAACGGATCTCACGAACTCCAAGCTTATGTGCCAGCTCCTGCAGTTTACACTCACCGCTCTTACGGCAGGTGGTACAGTCGCGGCAATGAGATGCGAGAAGCAGCTCAATGATCAGTTTTCTGTATTTACGAATTCTTGCTGTATTGGTATAAATAACCATTCCGTCTCTTGGCTCTTCTGAACAGGAAGCAAATGTTTTGCCTCTGTCATCTTCTACCGTACAAAGACGGCATGCACCGAAAGTGGATAACTCGGAATGGTAGCACAATGTCGGAATATTGATTCCTGCGTTACGGATAACGGTCAGGACATTTCTTTCATTGGTAAATTCGACTTTTCTACCGTCAATTGTCATAGTTCCCATAGTATATCCTCCCTTCTATGCTTCCACATAAACTGCATCAAAGTTACAGTTATCTTTACATGCGCCGCACTTAATACAAAGATCATTGTCAATCTTATATGGATTTTTGATCTTGCCATGGATGGCACCTGCCGGACAGTTCTTCGCACATTTGCCGCATCCGATACAGAATTCCGGATTGATATGGAATCTGCGGAGTGCTGTGCAGACTTTTGCACGGCATTTCTTATCTTTGATGTGTTCCTCGTATTCGTCGCGGAAGCGTTTCAGGGTACTGATTACAGGAAGCGGAGCGCTCTTGCCAAGGCCGCACAGAGCCATGCTCTGTACCATGGTTGCAAGCTCTTCCAATTCGTCAAGGTCAGACATCTGGCCTTTTCCATCTACAATTCTTTCCAGGATCTCAAGCATACGCTTGGTACCTTCACGGCATGGTACACATTTACCGCAGCTTTCACGCTGAGTAAAGCTCATGAAGAAGCGGGCAACTTCAACCATACAGGTGTTTTCGTCCATAACTACGAGACCGCCGGATCCCATGATTGCATCCAGTTTCTTTACAGAGTCGAAATCCAGAGGCTGATCCAACTGTTCTTCAATCAGACATCCGCCGGAAGGTCCGCCGATCTGAACGCCCTTAAATGCTGCACCGCTCTTCAGTCCGCCGCCGATATCATAGATGATATGACGAAGAGTGGTTCCCATCGGAACTTCAATAAGTCCTGTATTTTCGATAGAGCCTGTCAGAGAGAATGTCTTGGTTCCCGGGCTGCCCTCTGTACCAATGGTACGGAACCAGTCTGCACCCTGAAGAATGATCTTCGGTACGTTTGCATAGGTTTCTACGTTGTTCAGAACGGTTGGTTTTTCCCAGAGACCTTTTTCTACGGTACGAGGCGGTTTTACACGCGGCATACCACGATTGCCTTCGATGGATGCGGTAAGGGCAGAGCCTTCACCACAAACGAATGCGCCGGCACCACGGTTGATATGTAAATGGAAGTTTACACCGGATCCGAGGATATTGTCACCCAGCAGACCGTAAGCTTCCGCCTGTTCCATCGCCATACGGAGTCTCTTGACAGAAAGCGGATATTCTGCACGTACATAAATGTATCCATTCTCAGCTCCGACTGCATAAGCTGCAATGATCATACCTTCGATCATCTTATATGGATCACCTTCCATTACGGAGCCATCCATGAATGCACCCGGGTCACCTTCGTCACCATTACATACAACGTAGCGGTCTTTTTCTTTCTGACGGGCTACCTGACTCCATTTCTTGCCTGCCGGGAATCCTGCGCCGCCACGGCCTCTCAGGCCTGATTTGGTAACTTCTTCAATAACCGTTGCAGGAGTCATATCAAACAATGCTTTTGCAAGTGCCTGGAATCCGCCTGCAGCAATATATTCATCAATGGATTCTGCGTCAATCTTACCGCAGTTTTCCAATACGATTCTGGTCTGCAGCTTCAGGAAAGGAATGTCATCCGGATGCTCGCAGATTTCATTGTCATGTTTATAGAAAAGACGTTCTACCGGTTTTCCCTCGAGAACGGTTTTCTCGACGATTTCCTTACAGTCTTCAATCTGTACATGTACATACTGGTAATTATAAGGTTCAATACGCATCAGAGGTCCAAGTTCACACAGACCCTGACATCCGGTTTTGATCACACCAATATGCGGGATGTCTTTCTGCATTTCAATCTGAACGCCGTCAACATTCTCACAGAGTTTTACCATTTCGTCGTAGATTTTCTGTGCGCCGGATGCAATACATCCGGTACCGGAACAGACAAGGACACGACAGGTATAATTTGCGATATTTTTCTGAACTTCTGACTGTTTGGTTAACAGATCTTCTTTACAGGTTATACTCATGCCTTCTCACCTCTCAATCCTTCAATGAGCTCAACTGCCTTTTCCGGGGTCATCTTCGGGTGTACTTCATCATTGACTGTACATGTCGGTGCAAGTCCGCAGGCACCAAGACAGGATACTGTTTCCACTGTAAACATCATATCATCTGTGGTGTGTTTCTTGTGGCTCAGCCCCAGTTCTTTCATCATGGCCTCTTTTACAGGCATGGACTTTCTTACATGACACGCGGTTCCGTCACATACTTTGATAATGTACTTGCCTTTCGGCTCAAAGGAAAAATTCTCATAGAATGTAGCAACGCTGAATGCTTTGGCTTCCGTGATACCGATCTCGGCAGCTACATAAGTGAGAAGCTCACCCGGCAGATAACGATATTCTGCCTGGATGTCCTGCATGATGGGAATTAACGATCCGGCCTTGCGGCCATAATGCTCGATAATCTCATCTGCCTTTTTGTAATAAGACTGGTCTAACATTCATTTCCCTCCTTAAAATGATTTTGTAGTGTCTTTTTGATGTTTTGCTTATGCAGTTTGGGGTGATGTTTTGCTTAACCGGATTCTTTTTGTCCGCCCTCTCCGGCTGATTGTTGTATGTTCTTTTCTGTACAGTAATCCCACTTTTGTTCGGTGTTTCTGATCTTTCATGATTCTCGCGGTTTTGATTTTGTATTATAGTTTGTGTTCATAATACGCCGGGCTTACCGTTTGTTAAATATAATTGCCTTTTTGTTCATTTTTACGAACCTGTTCCAAACTTGCATTTGGCTATTATTAACATTTAACCATAGTTGTATTATACATGATATTGGCATTTTAAACAAGAATTATCTTTCATTTTTTTAAAATGATTTGTAGAAAAGTTATTTTTATCTTATTATATATGTTGTTTTATGGTCATTTTGCATAGTCATTAATTTGACGTGATTGTTAATAATTTGACGATTCTTCTCGGGATTCTCTTTTTATACCAGTTTTACGAAATAAGAAACATCTGATTCTTTTCTTCCTTCTTTTCTTTCTTCACAGCAGTTTATGTATTTGTTGATGAACATTCCTGTTCATCCATTGATTTTTCGCTGCTTTTCTTATATGATAACTTAGTGAAGATGATTATTCATGAAATAAATAACAGTATATAGGAGTAAATTATGAGAAATCTTGATACGCCGGTCAGAGATATACGCCGGAAAATTTTTGCAGAAGTTGCCAGAATCGGATTTGAATCTACAGATGAAACCCTGATCCATGATATTGAAGCGATTCCATACAATATTGTGGAAGAGCGTGCGAAATACCGTGACAGTATCTACCGCGAAAGAGCTGTTGCAAGCGAACGTGTCCGCCTTGCCATGGGGCTTTCCCTTCGTCCGGAAAATAAGGCGGTCCATCTGACCGATGGCCTGGAAGCCAGCAATATTGACGAAAAATATTACGAACCGCCTCTTATGCAGGTCATTCCTTCTGCATGTGCGGCATGTGCGCCGAACAAATACGAAGTCAGTAATATGTGCAAAGGCTGTGTAGCTCATCCCTGTATGCAGGCATGTCCGCGCGGTGCCATCTCCATGGTTAACGGACGTTCTCACATTGATCAGGAAAAATGTATCAAATGCGGCAAATGCAAAGCAGTCTGTCCTTACGATGCAATCGTTCATAAGGAACGCCCATGCGAACGTGCCTGCGGTGTCAAAGCCATTACCAGTGACGAACAGGGCCGTGCAAAAATTGTAGATGACAAATGTGTATCCTGCGGTATGTGTATGGTCAGCTGTCCTTTTGGCGCTATTTCTGATAAATCCCAGATTTTCCAGCTGGCTCATTCCTTAAGGGAAGGAAACAAAATTATTGCGATCGTTGCACCGGCTTATATCAGTCAGTTCGGTGACGATGTCACTCCACGTAAATTCAAAGCCGCGCTGGAAGTGCTTGGGTTCAGCAATGTTTATGAAGTTGCGCTTGGTGCCGATATCGGTGCGATCTCGGAAGCACATCATTACGCAAATGAAGTTGCCACCGGAAATCTTCCGTTCCTTCTTACTTCCTGCTGTCCTTCCTGGTCTATGATGGCAAAGAAATATTTCCCTGCCATGATCGATAATATTTCTCAGGAACTGACTCCAATGGTTGCTACTGCACGAAAGGTAAAACAGGAGCATCCGGATTGTAAAGTTGTATTCATCGGACCATGTGCGTCCAAAAAGCTGGAAGCAATGCGGAAAACCATTCGAAGTGATGTGGATTTTGTTGTTACATTTGAAGAGCTTTCTGCCATGTTTGATGCAAAAGAAATTGATCCCGCTTCTTTTGAAGGTGATTCCTCTCTACATGATGCAACCGCTGCTGGTCGTGGATACGCAGTCGCAGGCGGTGTGGCAGGCGCAATCGAAGCATGTCTGAAAGAATACTATCCGGATGTCCCGGTACATATCGAACATGCCGAAACTCTCGCCGAATGTAAAAAAGTCCTTGCACTGGCAAAAGCCGGCAAACTGAAAGGATGTATGATTGAAGGTATGGCCTGCCCGGGAGGATGTATGGGCGGAGCCGGAACCAACGTTCCTTTTGCAAAATCATCCAAGGCACTTCAGCAATTTGTAGCTTCTTCTTCCACGAAGCTTCCTTCGAAAGAACTGGAAGAAATCGAACTGGATTAATCCTGCTCTTGTAAGATAAAAAAGCTGTCGGAAGTATAGTGTTGACTCTCCGACAGCTTTTTTCAATTTTCCTCTTAACAATCCGCAGCACTGATGACTCAAACATGCTCGAAAACTCAGTCTTCTGCTTCATCCGGCATATGGTATTCGGTTCCTTTTAATTCTGCAAGAATCACTCTTATTTTATACCCGTAATTTTCTCCGGCTGCCCATCCGCATCCGTATGGATTTTCCTGAATTCCCAACCATTCCACATAGGGGGAGCTTTCTCTTGTCACATAATCAAAACGATCATCCACGCATTCCTGATTCAGGGGTTCTGACGACGCATAGGCTTTGAGATGCTGCACCTGTGCACGGATTCCAGTCCGCACATCCGGGTATGAATTACCGGCTACTCCGCCGCCTGTCGTACCAAGCCCTGCAAAATTAAACTGCTCTGCGCTGGAATCCCCTCCGTATTGAAGCCATCCTGTTTCCAGCATCGACTGGGCAAATACCACTTCTGCCCGCACACCTTCTGCTTCTGCTTCTTCCGTCATAATGCAGCAGAAATCCTCAATCGTACCTGCGCCTCCGTCTTCCAGAACAGCAGACGGATACTCTGCATTCTGACTATTGAACAGAGAAACCATATCTGTTTCCGAGGCCGTTGTTTTTCCCATGATTGTATAGTATCCATACGTATTGTCCGTCGAATCATCTGACTCGGAATTACCAAATACACTGGAACCGGAAGGTTTTCCAATCTGTCCTTCCTGACTGTAATCTGTTTCCTGCGAAGCTGCTTCTGCAGTCAGAGCCATCGTTGTATTTTTTCCCTCACTGATGATCGAAAAAGGAAAATGTTTCCATACAGAAAGGGAAACGGGTGTCCCAATAATCAGAACACCCGCGAGTACTTTTATTTTCCAGAGAAGTTTTTTATTTTTTCCGGAACGTTTTCTCATGCGTTTACTTTTCTCATAGCTGCTTCAACAACATGTCCAACCAGAACGGATGTGGTAACACTTCCAACACCGCCAGGAACTGGTGTAATTGCATCTACGATTGGCTCAACTGCTGCAAAATCAACGTCACCGCAAAGTTTACCTTCCGCATTTACGTTGATACCTACGTCAATGACAGTCTGGCCTTCTCTTACGTATTCAGCGCCAACAACACCTGCGCGGCCTGCAGCTACGATAAGGATATCTGCTTCTCTCGCTACAGACGGCATATCTACAGTCTTTGTATGGCAGATGGTAACGGTTGCATTTTTCTTAACAAGCATCATGGCTGCAGGTTTTCCAACAACAAGGCTTCTGCCGATAACAACTGCTTTTTTGCCTGTGCAGTCGATTCCGTAATGATCAAGAATTTCCATACATGCCTGTGGCGTACATGGCGGGAAACCAAGCTGCTTGCCTGTAAATACACCGGACATGGAAAGATCTGTCATACAGTCAACGTCTTTTTCTGCTGCCAGTGCGTTTTCGATGACTGCCTGATTCAGATGTTTCGGAAGCGGACGGAACAGAAGTACGCCATGAATATGATCGTCTTTGTTTACTTTATCGATTGTTGCAAGAAGTTCCTCCTGTGTAACATCTCCCGGAAGAAGGATTTTTTCGCATGCGACACCAAGAGTTTCGCAACGTTTGGTTGCTCCTTTTTCGTAAGATACATCACTTGGATTTTCGCCTACACGGATAATGCAGAGAGTAGGATTCACACCTTTTGCCTGCAGTTCTGCCACATTTGCTTTGATTCTTTCATTTAATGCTGCGGTAACTTCTTTACCTAATAACTGTTTTGCCATTTCTATATTCCTCTTTCTTCAGAAATCTTATTTCAGTCTTCCTAATACGCTGTCAAACGTTTCATCAGCGATCTTTGTGTATTTTTCAAGCATTGCATCTGCTTTTTTGTTCAGCTCTTCCGCATATTCTCTATCAGCCATGGATTTGGTATTGATATACACATTCAGGCTGGCACCTTTCAGTGCTGCACAGCAGAAAGCAGCGCCGACTCCGGCATCACTGATGGCAAGCTTGGAACCTTTTGCTCCAAATTCTACAAGAAGATCAATGGCCTCACAGCATTTTTCCATGATTTCCATTGGCACAGAGCAGGCTTCTTTCAGAACGATTTCCATTACTCTTGCTTTTTCTGCTTTTTCTTCTTCGGTTTCTCTCGGCATTCCGTATGCTTTGGAAAGCGGCTCGAATACTTCTGCATCTCTCTCAATTAAGCGAAGCAGGTCTTTCTGAAGCTGATCACATTTTGCTTTCAGCTCCCACATTTCTTCTTCTACATCTGCGTATTTTTTCTTACCTACGGTAAGGCTTCCTACCATATTACCGAGTGCGGTTCCTACTGCACCAACAAGCGCGGATGCGCCGCCGCCGCCAGGAACAGGTGCTTTGGAAGCAAGCACTTCTACAAACTCAGTACAGGTACTGGTTGAAAATCCCATGGGAAGTTCCTCCTTTATTTTATTATGCGGGAGGATAGCTCACCCTTGCAATCATACTTCTATTTTACGGGTAAGATCCTCTCGCATGGAATTTTATTCTATGATATCCTGATAAATTCGTTTACTTAGAACAGACCGGTGATCTTTCCTGTTTCGTCTACATCGATCTTTTCTGCAGCCGGAACTTTCGGAAGACCAGGCATGGTCATGATTTCACCTGTAAGGGCTACGATGAAGCCTGCGCCTGCGGAAATCTTCAGGTTACGTACAGTTACTTCGAAATCAGTCGGAGCACCCAGTTTGGTCTGGTCATCGGTTAAGCTGTACTGTGTTTTTGCCACACAGATCGGGCAGTTGCCAAAGCCCATAGCTTCCAGCTGTTTTGCCTGTTTCTGAGCATTTGCAGTAAGAACTACTCTCTTGCCGCCGTAGATCTTCTGTACGATCTGG